>JAOZNZ010000937.1 GCA_029933535.1 bacterium
GTAACTACAGATTTCGCTTTTACTCCGTATTCCGCCATACGTTCAATAATTGCTCTTGCGCCGAAAGCTGTTGCTTCAATGTAAGCACGGTAAATTTCTTCTACAGTTGTTCCGATAGTTAAGCCGGTAATTTGACCTGTGAGGTTTTGATCAACGAGAACAGTTCTATTGCCGTTGTTCCAGTCGAGAGCAAGCAGCCCTGACGAACCCGGTTTCATTTTCAGTCCTTGTTTAATCAAATATCCATGAATATTTTTGCCGGCTTTTTTTGCTGTCTTTTCCGGAACGAGTTGATTTACAATCCAATTAAAAATATCACCCACAGCGGATTGACCCGCTTCAAGTCCGTAATACTTCGGCAAAATTGAACCTTCAACAATTCCGCACAAGCCGGGTATAAAACCAAGTTTCGCGCTTTGTGGAAAAACCATCATATCGCAAGTTGAAGTACCGAGAATTTTAACAAGTACACCAGGTTTTATTCCACTGCCGACAGCTCCGAGATGAGCGTCAAACGCACCAACTGTTACGGCTGTTCCTTCTTTAAGTCCGAGTTTTTTTGCCCATTCTTTGCAAATCCCGCCGACTTTTTCGTCTGCGGAATAAGCTTCAGAATATAATTTATCAATAATACCATCTAAGCGTTTATCAATTTTAGAAAAGAATTTTTGTGAAGGTAATCCTTTCCACGCTTTTTTATTAAACATCGCTTTGTGTCCCGCGGCACAAATACTTCTCTTCATAGTTTTAGGATCTGTGTTTCCTACCAGCAGCGCGGGAATCCAATCACAATGTTCAACAAAACTTGCCGCGGCATCAAAGACTTTTTTATCAACTCGCGCGAGACGGAGAATTTTAGCAAAAAACCATTCTGAAGAATACGTTCCACCGCAAAATTTAGTGTAGTCAGGCTTGCTTTTATGTGCCTCTTCGGTAATTTCCTCAGCTTCTTTTCTACTTGTATGATCCTTCCAAAGCCAGGCCATCGCATTCGGATTGTCGGAAAACTCGTCAAGCAAGGCGAGAGGAGTTCCGTCTTTATCAACAGGAAGCGGAGTACTTCCTGTAGTATCAACTCCAATACCTATAATTTTATCCGGCGAAAATTCTTTATGCTTTTTAGCTTGTTTTATCGCGTTCTTAACAGTCGATGTCAAACCGGCAATATAATCTTTTGGATTCTGACGCGCGAGATGCGGATCGCGATTGTCAATTATTATTCCATCAGCGCCGCTTGGATAATTATAAACAGATGTTCCTATTTCTTCGCCGGTTGAAGTGTTGACAATTAACGCTCTGACAGAATTAGTGCCATAATCAATGCCGATAGAGAAAGTATTTTTTTTCATTTTTTGTTAGTTATTGTGGTTATTAGGTCCTATTGGTCCTATTGGTCCTATTGGTCCTATTGGTCCTATTGG
>JAOZNZ010000938.1 GCA_029933535.1 bacterium
TCAAATGTGAAGGTGGATTATTTTAATAAATCCACTGATGAGCATGGATTTTTAAAAGCCGGAATAATGCATAGAACATATCGTAATTGGAAAGTAAGAATAGATGAAAAATTGTATTCTTCAGGCAAAATAAAAATAAAAGACGGTACAGAAAGTATAACGGTTAAACTTGTTTATTTACCGTCAATTCGCGGCACGGTTAAATTGGACGGTCAGCCTTTAGAAACAGGCAATCTAAGTTTCTATAACAAAGATAACTCTTACCGTGCAAACATTTCTGACGGCAAATTTGAAACGGAAGCTTTACCGGGTAAATATACTGTTAATAGTAATAATGGTGGAATGGGAATTATTGAACTCAGCGAATCCGGACCGAATGAAATTAATTTAAGGAATGGAACGGGGCGTTCGCGTATAAAAATTATACGATAGTGTTTTTTTATTTTCGGAAATCAAATACAATTCGTTTAGACAAAATGATAAGAAAAATACCATAATTGAACTTTCAGGCTCAATTAAAATTGCATTCTTAGTGTCTTAGAGTCTTAGTGGCAGAATGATTAAGAAAGATAATTAAGCCACGAAGGCACGAAGACACAAAAAGAAAAGAGAATAAAGAAATATTATTGTTTTAAATCACCAGATCGTAAAATCGTTAAATCATTTTTTGAATCGGGATTTTCATCATCTTTTGTTAACCTTTTAAAATAAGGTCGCGTGTCATAACTACCAGTTCGAGCATATTTCGGTAAATCATAATTTCCAAACGTCATCACATCAAACAGTCCGCAAATAATTTCAAGAGCGCATCCGCCGGCACCGACACCTCCGTTAACAGCAATAGTCCAGGGCATTTCAAAGGAGATTTTCGTGATGCGCAAATAATTGTGTTGTTCCTTGGTATTTTTAGGATAATGTTCAAAAGGTAAAGCAAATCCGTAAGCGAGAGATATCGGAATTAAAAGCGGTCCGCTAACAATATGCAATCCTCCTCTACACATTCCACCTCTTCCGCTACTGCTAAGGAATGAGTTAGTGTTATTATAATTATCATTAGTAGTATTATTAGTTTTGACCTCAAGATCGTCAGCCGAACAGTTGAGGATAAAAGCAAGAGCGATAGCCAGAGAGAGTACATGTATTTTTTTCATAATTATTTCACCAAAGGGATAGGTATTTAATCAGGACTAATTATACCAAAAAGGAATATTTTTGCAAATGTGACGTATAAATTTTATATCATCTTTTTTTTTAAAAGCGTTTTTGATATAATATTTTAATATACTATATTAAGTTTATGGTTTTGGTAATTAACACTATATATTGTACTTATGGCAACATCAAAATACGCAGAAGCGGGTGTCGATATAGACGCCGGAAATCAAATTGTAAAAGATATTAAAGAACGTGTTC
>JAOZNZ010000939.1 GCA_029933535.1 bacterium
TTTTGATGTCATCGCCGATATCTCTGCGCCAGATATCTTTTCTGTTGACGATTTCGATTCCTTCGAATTCACGTTGTTTCGCAAACTCGATGATTTTGGACAAATTCATGCGTCCGCCTTGGATCGCAGGTCCAAAACTGTCTGTTGTTAAACCTAATTTCATTCGTGTTATTTATTTATCGAACTGGTTTGATCGTGTTTATTCCGGCAACTCGCCGGACTACCGTGTTCTAACTCACGCCACCAATCCTAATTGTCACGGTTCATTATAAACTTTCCGTAAAAAGTGTAGATAGTATATCGAAATCCTGTTTTAATGTCAAACACAATTTAATTTCTTTCTAAATAGACGATGCTTTTGTCAAAAAAAACCGCGACAGCGTTATTCCCCCTTTCTTAAAGGGGGATTCAGGGGGATTTTAATTTGGTCGCGGGAATGTTCACCGACACAAGGTCGGCGGGACATTTCACTTTTCGATCAGCCCCTGAGTTTTTTCTGATGAATTACTTTCTGATTGTTCCAATAATTCTTGTTTCTTTTTTTTCTTTTCGGCTTGTCTTTTTCTTTTTTCTATATCTCTAACTTCTATCGACCTAACATCGTCCGGCAATTTTTCTCCAAATCGTTTTTTATACAATTTTTCAATATACGCGGGAAGTGATAATTTCCACGGTTCTTGCTTGTCACCCGATAATTTTCTGAAACTTTTCGGATTCATTCCCAGCTCGCGCGTCATTTGAATTTGCGCATGAGATAAATGATATTTTTTTCTCGCATCTATCCATGGTCTCAACTTGTTTGATATAAAACCTTTTTTTGGCATATTTATTTTATTTTTTGTTAATCAATAAGTTTAATTTCATTGTCTTTGCACCATTCCTGAAGTGCTTTTTTTTGCGATTCATTTTCAAATGCATACCAATCCTTTACCAATTCTTTCGATTCTAAAAAATCCTTAAACTTAGAATAAGCTCCCCGACTGCTAAAAATATCCTGAATTTTTTCATAATCATCCGGAATTTTAGCGCCTGCGAACTCGAACACTAATTCAGTTCCGAGACAAAGTTCGTTTTTTTGAGGAATTTCTATCGCGTCTTTCGAATCTAAAAGTCCTTCCGGTATTTCATTTATTTCGGAATCTTCTGATTGCCAGTAAACTTTCCCTGTTGAATTGTCTAATACAGCGGTATGATTTGCCAATCCACCCTCATTAACAAAGAAAAACGCTTCCATAATATCATCAAATTTGATTTTCATGATTTTTATTAGTTGAAATTAACATCTGAGTCAATTACGCCTACCGGCAATTGTAATATACTTTTCTTGAGTGGATATTTTTGAATCTATTTTTTTCATAATCAACAAACAATGTGGGATTATCTTTGAATTGTCTTTAATCCTTCGCGCTCAGT
>JAOZNZ010000940.1 GCA_029933535.1 bacterium
CGTGATTTGAGGACGGTTGAGAACATTAAGAATTTATATAATTTCACTACATTTATGTCTTTTTGCGCGGCACTTTCTGCACAGGAAATTAATAATTCTAAAATTGGAAATGATATAGGTATTTCTTCTGTAACTGCCAAAAAATGGTATGAGTTGTTGATAAATTCTTTTCAGTTTTTTGCTTTACAGCCATATTCAGGCAATACTATTAAAAGAATCTCAAAAAAAAGAAAAGGATTTATCAGCGATACAGGCTTGCTATGTTATTTACAACAAATTAACTCGCCGGATGCTTTGCTTGCTTCGCCGATGTTTGGTGCGATTTTTGAAACATTTGTAGTTTCTGAAATTAAAAAGTATATTAACGCTTCCGGTTTGAATGTAAATTTTTATCACTGGCGAACAAACAGCAGCGCCGAAGTGGATTTAATAATAGAAAAAGATGGTTTTCTTTATCCTATTGAAATTAAATCAAAATCGAATTTAAATGCTTATGATGCAAGAGGATTAAAATCTTTTAGAGATACTTACAAAAATAAATGTAAACATTCGCTGATTATTTACGCGGGGAAAGAATTATATAAAATTTCTAAAAATATAACTGCCGTTCCCTGGAACGCTATTTGTAAAAAAAAATAATTTTGCAACCTTTAGACCTTAAATCCCCCTAACCCCCTTTAGGAAAGGGGGAATAAACCTTACCCGCATGCGCCGGGCGCTTTGCGAACCTTTAGACCTTAGAACCTTAGACCTTTGACCTTTAGACCTTTAGACCTAAAATCCCCCTAACCCCCTTTAGGAAAGGGGGAATAAACCTTACCCCGGCATGCGCCGGGCGCTAACGCGAACCTTACCCGGCATGCGCCGGGCGCTTCGCGAACCTTAAACCTTTGACCTTTAAACCTTTGACCTTTAGATAATTCAATGAAAGATAAAGTAAAAATTTTTGATACAACTTTACGCGACGGTGAACAATGTCCGGGCGCGACGATGACATTAGACGAAAAACTTCGTGTTGCTAAACAGCTTGCGAAGTTAAATGTTGATGTTATTGAAGCCGGATTTCCAATCAGTTCCGACGATGATTTTGAAGCTGTGAAAATTATTTCAGGAGAAATAAGCGGACCGGAAATTGCGGGACTTTGCCGCTGTGTTGAAAAAGATATTAATCGCGGATGGGAAGCTCTTAAAGATGCTGAAAATCCGAGATTGCACATATTCCTGGCAACTTCTCCTCAGCATCGTGAATTCAAATTTAAAAAAGCTCAGGATGAAATCCTTAAAATGGCTGTCGAAATGACTAAATATGCAGCTTCACTTTGCCCTAATGTTGAATTCTCTACCGAAGATGCAGCGAGAACTGAACTCTCTTACCTCGCTGAAGTGGTTGAAGCTGTTATCGCCGC
>JAOZNZ010000941.1 GCA_029933535.1 bacterium
GCCACTCCTATTGGAAATCTTGATGACCTATCGCCACGTGCGATAGATATTTTAAGTGAAGTTGACGCTATCGGCGCCGAAGACACCCGCCGTACACGAAAACTGCTTACTCATTTCGATATTAAAACTAAACTGTTCAGTTTTCATCAGCATAACGAGCGCGCGAGTACGGAAAAAATTCTTGCTAAACTTCAGGAAGAAAAATCAATTGCTATAGTTTCTGATTCGGGAATGCCGCTGATTTCCGATGCAGGTCAACTTCTCGCGGAAACACTTTGGGAAAAAGGAATTAAATATACCTGTATACCGGGCGCTTCGGCTGTAGAGACAGCATTAGTGGTTAGCGGAATGCCGACTGACAAGTTTCGTTTTCTGGGATTTGCCCCACGCGACAAAAATGAATATGCTGAGTTTTTAAAATCCGCTTTATGCGAATCTATAACAACAATAATATTTGAAAGTCCGAAACGTTTATTAAAAACTTTAAAAGATATTTCTTTACTTGATTCTTTCCGACAAATTGCCGTTGCACGCGAATTGACAAAAATTCACGAAGAAGTTGTTCGAGGTGTTGCAACAGAAATAATCGATCATTTTTCTGACAATGAAGTAAAGGGAGAATGTGTAATTATTATTGCTCCCGCACCGAAAACAGAGGATAAGAAAGCGGAATATAATTTAGTTGAAATGGTGGATAAAGTTCAAAAAATAAGCGGGCTGCAACATTCAAAAGCCGCAAAGATAGTCGCTGCACTTACAGGAATTTCGAAAAGGGAAATTTATCGGGAGACGGTGGAGTAGTGAGTGGTGAGTAGTGAGTGGAGGGACGCTGTCCCCAGCGTCCTAATTGGAGTGGTGAGTGGTGAGTTGGAATTCACAGCCCCGATGCTTCGACCGGGATGTACCACTTTAGCGTGGTTTTGGATTATTTATTATAGTATTAATGGATAAATATTCTTTGTGTTTTCGTGTCTTAGAGTCTTAGTGGCAAATTAAAATAATACGTAACCACGAAGATTTTAACCACTAATGGACACAAATAGACACTAATAATATAAAAAAAATTATAGGTTAATAAAAACTCGTATTATAAAATAAATATTATATTAATTTAAAAAAATATTAATTCGTGTTCATTTGTGTTCATTCGTGGTTAAAGAAATTATATTAATTCGTGAAATTCGTTGCAAAAAAATATTATGAATGAAAAAGGTAAAGTAATCGATATCCAAAACGGCGTTGCTACAATAACTCTGAAAAGAAATAGCGCTTGCAAAGGTTGTGGTTTATGTCTCGCAGATAAAGATTCTCAAGTGATGATTTTAAAAGCTCTCACTCAATCAAAAACACAAATCGGTGATGAAGTTTTTATTGAGGTAGATAGAAAAATAAAATCCGCCGCGAT
>JAOZNZ010000244.1 GCA_029933535.1 bacterium
GCTGAAAAAAATCCAACCACAAGAGAAACTGCCATTGCTAATAACATTGAACGCGATGTCAGCTTGCTGAGCTGGGCTATTTTGAATCCCTCGATCGCGTGCGCCGCAAAATGAGCGCGATACGCCCGGTTAAATCCGTAGAATAAAGAAAAAGTGCTCAAGTTTGTTTTGGTCTGATTCGCTGTACCGAGAGCATTGTTTATGAGCATCTCAGGTCCCGCACCGTGAAGATCATGGGCAGGCGGGCCAAGCTCCGCACGCATTCGTGCTATGGCCAGAGCGTACAGAAAGAAAATCAGAAAGAAAACCACCATTGTACCCGCTCCCGCTCCTAGCATCACTCCGTAGAAAACCAGTAATCCGAAGCAGACAAAGAGACCTATCACGGCCGTGCGGTAACGCATTGGTTCCCGTGACTCGTCAAGTCCTCCGGGTTTGCCCATAATAGTCCGGTAAATTCCGGCAAGATGACGTCGGGCGAGCCAAATAGCGAGCAATCCTATGGCGAGATATCCACCGGAGGCCTGTTCCGCCGGGAATGGGAATCCCGGCAATTCGTGTATACCAAGCGCGGATGTCATCACTAACTGCAGCTTGTAGACAACGAAGAAGAACCAGCAACTGAAAGCCAAATCCGTTGGCAGAAAAAAAGCAAGACCTATTACAAAAGGATATAAATTGATTTCGGTACCCTGAATAGCACTCCAGGGCCGTTCAACAAAATATTCTCGAAATTCAAAAGCGTGAACTATAGGAATTTCCGGTAAAACAGGATAAAGGTGACTGAAGCCATTCCAAACATCAAGCACAACCACCATACAAAATGCTATCCAGAACAACTTGTTACGGAGCAGTTGCGGCAGGCGTGTGGTGATAATCATAGGCACCTGGATAATCGGAAAACTTAAACGCTCTTTTTCTGTCCATGGCTGGCGGAAAACTGACATCAGACAGCAAAGCGCCCACATCAGCGTAAGCATGAAAATTGACCAGAAAGCCAGAGGTTTTAACCAGGCCAGAAGAATTTCCCAGTTGTACAAACTGGTGTTTCCAACTGCCAAACCAGCAGCTGCCGACTTGTCCGTCACGACAGCCCACGTGGGGAGATGAGGGAGAATGAGATCCGGCCATCGGTTTACAGAATTTGCCGCGTAAACAGGAAAAGATATCAAGGGAATAAGTACCTGAAGCATGTCGTGACTGCATAGTGTTCCCGCCACCGAAAGCATCACATACATTGTCAGCAATTCGCCCGGCCAAAGCGCTGCTTTGGGAAACCACTTCTTCAACAAAAGGTTTAGCAGGGAAATAACAAAGATAACTGTTGTAACATGAAAGAAAAGAGAGATGGCGGTGGAATGCCCGGTGTACCAGATTAGTTCCGATTGAACAACCCACATTGCCAATATTGGCATCAGGGCGCACGACAAACAAATAGCGCGAAGAGTCACAATTCTTGGTGCAGCATCTTCAATTTTGCTTTCGGCACTTTTGTTAGTTGTTATTTCTGTAGGTTTTTCCATATTTGAAACATTTCTACATCTATTACTTCGGAACTGTTATATATTGATAATATTCTATCAAAAAACCAGTTATTTTTCAAATATAACAATCAGGAAATACCCGTTTTTTGATTTTCGAACATAGTTGGTGGCACCGAATACTGGATTATCAACTTCTAAAATCTAAAATCGTTAATCGATATTCGATATTCAGTACTTTAAAATTGAGCATTGAATATTGAACTGATCCGTGGTCCATGATGCAGCGTTATAGATCAGTTGGAGTAAGCACTTTCTCTTTGTATGGCGCGTAATTGCTCAACCCGGCCAGATGCCCATCGACCTTGATACGCACCCTCGCCTGTACATCTTCTTCATTTTCGTAGATCTTGTTAGTGCGGTACGAGAAACTCACACTTGTAATTCCGTTTCGTTTCGACTCAATTGATGCAATGCCGTAGTTTATTAGTCCTTTACGTCTTTGCCGGCTGATACAGGCTTCATCAGCACGTACCGGTCGATTGTTATCATCAGTAACTCTGACAATATAGGTTGTTTTTTTCAACTCCCCTTTGCTAATTGTCAGGTTCACAGGTTTGCCTTTATCAACCCATTCAACCTTAACGCGTTTTTTTGTTTTATTTTTTCTTACTGCCATTTTCTCTCCATTAATTTAGGGTCGCCCGAAAAGGGTTCAATGAAATAACGCGCTATTGCGTATTCATCAATATAAATTGTCGATTCTTATTTACACAAATCTTTTTAGCTAATACAAATTAAAAATTTATCGTTCGACATTCGACGTTCGACGTTTAACAATAATCCATAATTCCAATATTCCAATAATCCAAATCCCTATCCCCGGTTCAGGAATTCCAGTTCCGGTAAGCAGTACTTTTGCATCACCACCGCCTGTAAACGTTACTGTGTTGCTGCTCATCTCCACTGCAGCAGGTGCAAATTCGAAAACAACAGGCGTGCTGTTTAGCGGATCGAGTTCATAATGTGAGCTGCCAATTACAGAGAAAGGCAAATTGACATTAATTACATCACCGGTGAGAGATGTTGTACCAACATTTTCAACAGTTGCAGTAAGAGATGCAAAGTCGCCAAGCACAACATCTCCGAAATCCAGAACCGTAGGAGACACCTGTATAATCGCGGCGCCGAAAAATTCGTAAGCACCGATATCCCATGCGCCACCAAGCGGTCTGGGAGTACCGATACAGTCATTGGTAACTGACAAGAGTGTCGCGCCATTGTTAATACATGGTGAGATGTATGTAAGTTGATAATCTAACATTGCCGGGTCGGAAAAATCGGGATTTAAGTTGATATTGAACAGACCCGGGTATCCGCCCTGAATATCGCTGAACTGGACATTCATATTATTGGTAGAAACCTGAAGCGTTGAGTGACCCCAAACAATACAATTCTGCATATCCGGCAAGTTTGTTGAGGAAGAAACAGACCACACTCCTGTAGGTCCGTTGTCAGCAATAGTAGAATTATATAAAGATATATCCGGGTTAGCCGCAAGAAATACCGCGCCGTTGTCGCCTTCATTGTTTACTGCAATGATATTTTCAATACTTGCAAACGAAAAAAATGAACCAATTGCACTACCGGCAGTAGCAGCAGTATTACTTGTAAAAAGAGTGTTAGCGATGGTTGAATTGCTTGCACCATACATCATTACTCCACCTCCCCAATTGCCTATTCCGGCACTATTGTTAATAAATTTGCTGCGTGGCAATATTGAATTTGCCGGTCCGGAAAAATCACTGTCAATATTAATATTAGCATTAAGAAACGCAAATACACCACCACCGAGATTACTTGCAGTATTGTCATAAAATTGACAGTTGATCGCATCAAATTTTGTATCATATAAAGTTGCTACACCACCGCCATGCGCAAAAGCGGTATTTCCAGACACAATTGGCGCAAAAGTGTTTGTAGGTTCCAACGTCATTTCGCAGTCGTTTGATGCACACAGTCCGCCACCAATTACGCCGGTATTTTCGTTGAATATTACGTTGCCATATATTGATACTACTGAATCGTCTTTACAAAATAAACCACCTCCGTGATAAATTGAGTGATTATTGCCAATTGTATATGTGTTAGATGTTGGAGCGATTATTTCTAATGTAGAACTTTTTTCAAGTCCTATTCCACCGCCGTAAATGCCGGTGTTTCTCATGATTTCGCAGTCGCGGCTTTCGGCTATTAGTGATGCAGAACTTTTAAAAAGGAAAAACGCGCCGGGATAGGCCATTGTTAAACCAACTCCGTTATTGTTATTCATGTTGCAGTCAATGCAATCTATGTGCCCACCATCTGTGCTGCCCATGCCGCCAATTCCGTTTGCTGCTGTGTTGTACGATATATCTGTGTCACGAAAATTTAGCGTGCCCGAATCCGCCAGCAAAACTCCCCCGAAATAGTTGCTGGCAAAATTATAACTGATTTCAGTACCATTCTGTGCTGTCAAAGTGTCTTTGGAACGCCAATAAATTCCACCCGCTGCTGAGTATGATGTGTTACTTACTACCCGCGTATTATCGAGGACACAAGAACCAAAGAAAGTATCGGCAAAAATTCCGCCGCCGCCGCCGATGGCGCTGCCGGAGATATTTCCGGAAATCTCTGTGTTGACCGCCAACAGATCGTTTGAAAAGGCTATGTACATGCCTCCTCCTACTACATTGGCCAAGTTACCTATTATGCGCGAATTGTGAAACTGGAGTTGTGAAAAAACTGAATAAATTCCGCCACCGGCATCTGCCATGCTCGATGCTCCCGAATTTGTTGCGCCAAGTGTCGAGTCATAAAAACTTACGTCCGACCGGAAGGACATTATTCCTCCTCCAACACCTGCAATTCCATAAATAACCGCAGCATTGTTTGTGACAACCACAGTAGAATCTAAAGCATAAATTCCGCCACCGGCGCCATCTGTGTAGTTGGCGTACCAATAATTCGGGTAGCCTATACTCCCTCCATCTTTTACGATTAGCATGCTGTTTGTTAAGTGTATTCCGCCGCCGCCATTCTCGGCGAAGTTACCTACCACAAAGCATCCTGATCCTTCCACAGTAAGAGTTGAATCTTTTACATAAGCTCCGCCGCCCAAACCTTCATGTCTGTTAGTTGCAGCGTTACCCACTAACATATGACTCCCAATAATTGTACCCGACCCGCGAATAATTGCATCAGCTCCTCCCGCCAAATAAATTCCCCCGCCATGATCAACAGCGACGTTAGCGAATATATCAGCGCCACTCTGAGCTATCAGTTCAGCGCCTGTGAACATCGCTATTCCTCCGCCTAATTCAGCAAAATTACCATAACACTGGCTTAAAGGACCTTCCATAATAACACGACAATCTGTTTTTTCACCCAAAATAGCTCCGCCTGCTCCAGCGCGATTATTATTTATAGTGGTATTGACAACGACAATAAGTGAATTTGTTGGGGCATACATTCCACCGCCACCCAAGGCTTGATTGTCATAAACACGACATTGCCGGGCGGTTACCGTACACATTGTATCGAGACGGATTCCTCCTCCCACCCAAAAAGTTCCGCTGCAGATATTTAGATACTCAAATGTAACCGTTGAGTTGCTAAGAACGCTAAACACGCTTCCGGCGCCATGTCCATTTACAATAGTTGTCGAAGGATCATTTGTTTTGGTGGTGTAGTCAGGAAGGTATCCGCCTTCAATAACAATGTTTCTGTTAGTAATAATTACGATTTCCGCGTATTCACCTGTGGAAACGTGAAGACGGTCTCCGTCTGCTGAAGCGTCAACTGCAGCTTGAATTGTTGGATATGTTATACCACCGGGTCCGATTCGAACTCCGGCAAAAACTGACGTGGAAATTACGCAAACTGCAAGTAACAATGTGAAGTTTTTCATGATATTCTCCTTAAATTTAAATTGGGGACAAGAAACAGATTTTCTATATTATATCACAAAAAACCTTATATTGCAATTTAATGACAAAA
>JAOZNZ010000245.1 GCA_029933535.1 bacterium
CGACTACAGGGGATAATATTCTTGATAATGTCGAACAAATAATTATTAACACCGGTTCTGCGCCGGGCATTTATACTGTTTCTGTAAGTCACAAAGGACTTTCGGCTATTTACGGCAGTCAGCAATATTATTCATTAATCGTTTCAGGAGCAGTTCCAGAGCCGTTTCTATTTATTATTGTATTAATTCTCCCTTTTCTAAAGGCGGTTAGGGGGATTTAATTGGATTTTTTAGTCGCCCCTTAAAAACCGCTTGATGGTATTATGAATATGAAAGAATAAAACCATGATAGCAGCATAAAATACGTGTTTTTAAACCTTAATAAAAAAAATATGAATATACAAAAATCTATTCCTTATTTATTATTGATTATCGCCTTGCAATCATTTGGAAAAAATCCGGTGAACCAAAACCAATTCCTGCCTTTAAAAATTAAATGCGGTGAATCCACTTGGGCTATTTATAAAAACAATTTGAGCTCCGCGAAATATCGCGAACAATTAACAGGAGTTATTTCTTCTCCGGAATTCAAAGCAACAACCGATAAAATAACTTTTCAACTTTGCGGCTGGGACGGTCATCCTGTTAAAAAGAAAAAGAATTTTGTATGCTTAAAAGATGTGAAAACAGGAAAAATTCTCAAACAAACTTTTGCGCCCGGCAGTGATTTTATGCAATCTTTTTCCTGGGAGACAACCAATCTTATCGGCAGAGAAGTTGTGTTTGAAGTGCATGATGGTATCAGTGATGGCGGATATGCATGGATAGCTGTGAACCATATAAACGCCGGGAAAGACTTCAACATTGTTTTCAAAGAAAAAACTATTCCAAAAAATTGGAAAGAATTATTTAAAGAAGATAAAAAAATAGAGCGCGTGCTTGGAATACCTTTTTATCTTTTAAAACCCGATGGATCCGCCTTCGCTGGAAATGAAGATGTAGAAATTGAATGCAATGTTAATGCTGACAAAATCTATCTTCTCGGCTTGATAAATTCTGTGGATCAGGGCGAACCGCTCTGGGCACCACCAAACCCCAGCAACAGATTTTTTATCGGTGATGTTATTGGAACAATTCTAATAAAATATCTGGACGGAACGACTGACGAAGTTCCGTTAATAATGGGATACACGGCTTGGTGGTACAGTTGCGCGAACGGATCCGAACCTTACAAGTCCGATGCGAAAGCAAGAAGAATCCGTGATGAAGTTTTGAAAGTTAAATATGTTAATCGACCGAAAGGGCAGGCTAATTTGCTTGTTCTAAAACCGCAGCAAAAAATTATCAAATCTCTTGTTCTGAAAAACAATAAAGCCAAAATTGGATATCCTTTATTAACAGGGATAACTTTTGAGAAAATAGCTGAAAGTAAATCCAAAAACTCAATTGCAAATTCTGATGTTGAATGGATTAAAAACAATATTGTTTCTACTGAAAAATTTGACGAAAAAATAATTGAAAAAGAATTAGACAAACTCCGTCACACAATTTACACTTGTAACGCTGATTTCGATAATATAAAATCGTATTCAATTCCCGCAAATTTTAAAGGCCCGAAAATGAATTTTTCCGGTTCTGTTTTTGCCGATGTAATTACAAGGATTTATTATGCTTCTATGCAGGATTTGGATGATAAAGTTGATGCAGACGGTACTTTTCATACCTCCACTGAAAACGCCGCGCAGTTCGGTATGTATACCGGCTTCGGAACATGGTTTTTGAATCACGGAAGTTACCATAACGATGCCTGGTCGAGAGACGCAGGAAGAGTTTTAATGGAACTTGCCGAGTTCGGTTTCGAAACACAAATGTGGGCGAGCTGCAACTGGTTTAACGAAAAACTAATGTGGTATCCCGCGCAATTTCCGGGAACAAATATAAACGGAAAACCTTTACCGGGGCACTGGGTTCAAAACGCAAACAAACCCGCTGCGGCAAGAGTTATTCCTATGCCTCCAGGTTTTGGAAACCTGGAAAACGATGGCCACGGTTTGATGATGATGGCTCAATATAAAGGCTGGATCGCCGATGGAAAAACCGCTGATTATGTACTAAATTCATGGACAAACTTTAACGAAGCAGCAGAATATATTTGCTGGCTTTTTGATAATCCGGAAATCTCACATGCGGAAACTAACCGGCTTTACAGCGACACAGAAGGAGAAATTACTAAATTTAGTCTATACTGTGATTTTCCATGCTGGTTTGGTTTGCTTGGCTACGCGGAAATGGCGGATTCAATTGGTGAAACAACAAAAGCAACTCGATGGCGTAGATATGCTGCAAAACTTGAAGACGGAATTAACAATTATTATCCTAAAGATGATATAATATACGGTGATATTTGGGATGCAAAAAAAGCTGCTGATTGGCGATTTGAACATAGTTCTCTCGCACCGGTTATTCTTTGGGCGGATATAAAAGATTTTGATATGTCAACTATGCCGGATGCATGGTTCGTGAGAAGTACTAACACTTATAACCGGCAGATAAAACAATGCGTTCCGGATTTTGCTTCGGGAGTTTCTATGGGATATGCACACGGATTTATAACTCAAGGAGCACTGTTGCTTGACAAGATGAAAGATGCGGCAGGTTTAATCGAATGGCTGGCAAAACTTACATATTTTAAAGGATACAAACCTTATATTATTCCTGAAAGTTGCGAAGTCGACGAGACAGGGGAGTGGTGGCATCGAACAGGAGATCTCGGTAACGCTGTTCAGGAAGCTGAAAATTTAAAATCAATTCGTTTAATGGTTGGAGTTGAAGATTTAAATCCTGACAAATTACGAATATTACCGCGCCTTCCCGCCGGTTTTACAAACATGGTTGTTGAGAATTATCTTATAACTTCAAAGAATGATGGACAGATAAAAAAGATTTTTGCGGATATGAATTTCTTGCGACTTCCCGGTAAAGATATTTTTAAAATTTCAGCTTCGGAAAAATTCGATTCGCTTTCCGTAAGATTAGGCCCTTATGATAATAATGTAACTGAAGTTTTAATAAAAGTAAATAATGAAATTCCGGTTATTAAAAACACATTTATAAGCGGTGATTCAAAATGGGTCTGGATTGAAGAATTAAATTCTACAAACAAATATGAAATTTTTACACAATTGGAAATTCCGAACCAACGAATAACTAATAACTAATAACTAATAACTAATAACTAATAACTAATAACAACCTTGATATGAATACTATCAAACTATCCGAATCCGTTTATCGGGATAAAGTTATGGGATGCTGGCTCGGGAAAAACGCCGGCGGATCTCTCGGCGCACCACACGAAAAAATGTGGGGAAATAAAAAAACTTTCGATATTTCCTTTTATACTAAAATGGAAGAAGGTGGACTGCCGAATGATGACCTTGAAATCCAGCTTATATGGCTGATGATGCTTGAAGAACGCGGACTCGAAGTAACTTGTAAAGACTTTGCTGAATATTGGATGAACCATATCGGATACTGTCCGGACGAATATGGCTGTCACAAAACTAATTTGAGGAAAGGTCTTGCTCCGCCAATTTCAGGTAAACATAATAACCCTTTTAAAGATTGTATGGGATGCCCGATTCGTTCGGAAATTTGGGCGTGCATTGCTCCCGGACTTCCTCATGTCGCCGTGAATTATGCGTGGCACGATGCCGTTTGTGACCATGCAGGCGGTGAAAGCGTTTATGGCGAACTTTTCAATGCCGCTCTTGAATCTGCGGCATTTGTGATTTCCGACCGTGACACTTTACTTGACATCGGACTTTCTGTTATTCCTGAAGGCTGCAAAACCGCGCAAACTATCCGCATTGCCCGCAAAGAGCATGCAGCTGGAAAAACCTGGCTCGAAGCCCGTAACGCTGTTTATGAATTTGCGAAACATCCTTTTGCACAGCACTCTCCTATTAATCTGGGCTTTCAAACTATCGGCTGGCTTTATGGTGAAGATTTCGGAGACTCACTTTGTAAAGCTATGAATTGCGGTTACGATACTGATTGTACCGCTGCGACTCTTGGTTCAATTCTCGGAATTATTCACGGAGCGAAAGCTCTGCCGGAAGAATGGATTAAGCCTCTTGGCAACAAAATAGTTCTCACTCCTCCACCGGGAATTATTCACGTTCAAGTACCTGAAGATGTTGATGAACTTACCGACCGAACTATTGCTATTACGCGACAACTTCTCGCGAAATATCACGATAAAGTACAATTAGTAAGCCGCACTTCCCAGTGCGGCATTTCTGATAGCGAACAAGATAGAAATCCCCCAACCCCCTTTAAAAAAGGGGGACTATCGAATGAAATTATTGACTATAATGTCATCAACGAAATTCTTTCACGTCCGCAAAATAATATTTCTCATTCTTTGAACCATATAGACGTTTCTGTCGCTTATCCAAACGAACCGGTTATTTCTGTTTTAGAACCGATGAAAGCGATTATAACTATAAAAAATACAAGTCCTGAACCACTAAAAATTTCAGCGAAAATTAATTCACCCAACGGCTTTTCAGTAAGCCGCATTCCCCCTTTGAAGGGGGTGGCCGAAGGGCGGGGGATGTTATCCAAGTGCGAGCAACTCCCTCCAAACGAAAACATTTCATTCGAAGTAGAATTCTCCTGCACAGACAAAACCAAAATGCAAATTTCAAACCGCGCTTTCATATTTTTGGATATTGAAGAACGATCCGCTGTAGATGCTGTTCCGATTGTCATGCTTGGCGCGCGACGCTGGCTTGTATCGAAAGTTTTTGAAGGACAAACGCTTGAAGATGCCGACACAATACCGGAAGATGTTTCCGAAGAGTCTCAAGGTAACGACTGGGAAATTTTAGATTTAATGGATGACGAGTTAAAAGTAGAATATCTTTACAACAATAAGCCGGGAGTAATTTATTTACGCTACCATGCGCATAATCCTGAAGAAAAATTAACTCGTATAGGTGTTCCGAATGATTACAGAATGAAAATATGGATTAACGGTAAAGAAAAAAATCACACTCAGGTCATTGTTCCCTGCAGACCGGCGGTCGTTGGCGATGTCGATCCCGAAATTGAATGGAAAGAACATCGGTGGGAACTTGTTAATGCGGTTGACATTACTCTACCGAAAGGATGGAATACTTTTGTAATAAAGCTTGAGCGAGGTGAAAAACCTATTCAAGCATATTTTACTACAGCCTACGACTTCAGTTGTTTTCATTCTTTGGTAGGACTTGATGGTTCACGTTTTCCGTGGGATAAGTAAGCCGCACTCTTGACCCGCGCACGTGTCCCGCGTATTCTGGGATGCTGGGTTCCCAGTGGGCATTCCGTGGTCCGTGGTCCGAGAACTGAGATCCGAAATCCAAAATGTAACTCTCCACCGGCTTTTTGTTCACCGGTAACTACATTTTTTTAACCTAGATTTGAAGTCGACTTTTTAACCGTTTAACTTAAAACCAAATAAAAATCTTTTTGCCGCAAGGGAAATGGAAAGTGAATTATAAAAACGCTAAAGGAA
>JAOZNZ010000246.1 GCA_029933535.1 bacterium
CCATCCAATCCATAACGGCGGTACCGTCATGAACTTCGCCCATTTTATAAGTTACGCCTGTAAAATATAAAATACGTTCAGTAGTTGTTGTTTTACCGGCATCGATATGAGCCATGATGCCGATATTTCTAGTTCTTTCAAGAGGTATTTCTCTAGACATTTTTAGATAGAGTAAAATTAAGATTAATTAAAAGCCCGCCAGAGCAGATAAATAAAAGAATATGCTAAGGCGGGCAGAATTAGAGTGTGATATTACCAGCGAAAATGTGCAAATGCTCTGTTAGCTTCCGCCATTCTGTGAGTATCGTCACGTTTTTTTATAGTATTTCCCTGTTCGGAAAAAGTATCAGATAATTCCTGAGCAAGAGCTTTAGCCATAGGAGAACCTTTTTTCGAGCGCGCATAACCGATGATCCATCTAATAGCGAGGGCATCCTGCCTGTGGGGAGGAATTTCAATTGGCACCTGATAAGTAGCACCGCCAACGCGTCTGGATTTAACTTCGAGCATAGGTCTTGCATTATCCATAATTTTATTGAACATCTCGAGTTTATCGGATTGCGAGGTCATTTTAGCTGCTTGATCAATAGCATCATAGAAGATTTTTTCTGCAATGTTCTTTTTACCGTCGAGCATAACGTAGTTAATAAATTTCGTAACGAGTTTACTGTTAAAAACTTTATCCGGAACAGTATCGCGTTTTGTAGGTTTTCTTCTTCTGGCCATAATAAGAGTATAGTTAAATTTTAGATGATCGCGCAGCAGCGCGATACTTCATTGTTAGATTTCAGATTTTAGATTTCAGTTAAGCCTTAGGTCTTTTAGCACCGTACATTGAGCGGCTTTGTTTTCTGTTTTCAACGCCTGCAGTATCAAGGACACCACGAACGATATGATAGCGAACACCCGGCAGATCCTTAACACGACCGCCACGAACAACAACGATAGAGTGTTCCTGAAGATTATGACCTTCACCCGGAATATAAGCAGTTACTTCCTGTCCATTAGAGAGGCGAACACGAGCGACTTTACGTAGAGCTGAGTTAGGTTTTTTAGGAGTTCTTGTAGTAACCTGAAGACATACACCACGACGTTGCGGGCAATGATCAAGTGAAGGTGTTTTATATTTTTTAGCAATAGTTTTACGACCTTTTCTTACGAGCTGATTAATAGTTGGCATATTTAACCTTTTATTATATTATTATTTAATAAATTAATTTTCTTCATTATCACTTTCGCGGGATTCAGGCACATAACCTGCAACATTTTGGATGATACTTTCAACATCAGAAATACCGGTATCATCATCATCATCAACGCTAAGGAAAGCCGGTAAAGTTTCATTACTTTTAACTCTTCCGACATATAGTTCATTAGTACCTTTATATCCTCTTCTAAAGTGTTCCTGTGTAAAACCGGTACCCGCAGGAACGATATGTCCCATAATGATATTTTCTTTAAATCCGAGAAGAGGATCTGTTCTACCGGTAGCTGCCGCTTCAGTAAGAACTCTGGTAGTTTCCTGGAAAGAAGCAGCCGAAATAAAGCTGGCAGTACTTAATCCTGCTTTAGTTACACCCTGAAGAACAGGAGAACCTTTAGCCGGTCGACCCGGAATATTCAAAGAAGCGACTTTACTATTTTCCTGATTAAAGAGTCCGATTTCAATATCTTCTCCAAAGAGGAAAGAAGTATCACCCGGATCAGTAATCTGAACTTTTCTAAGCATCTGCCTAAGAATTACTTCCACATGTTTATCATTAATTTCAACTCCCTGACAGCGATAAACTTCCTGGATTTGATCAAGCAGATAACTCTGTAATTCTTTAACACCACAAATTGCAAGAAGGTCATGAGGATTTACAGCGCCTTCAGTAAGCTGCTGTCCTTTTCTGACATTTTCACTTGCAGTAACAACGAGGTGTCTTCCAAGAGGGATAAGGTGTTCAAGTTCTTCGCCTGTGGTTTCATTTTTAACGATAACTTTTCTTTTACCACTTGTAATACCTTCATGGAACACAATAACACCATCTATTTTAGCAATATCTGCAGTTTCTTTAGGAATACGTGCTTCAAATAATTCTTCAACACGAGGTAAACCACCGGTAATATCTTTAGTCATTGAAGCTTTACGCGGTGTTTTAGCAATAAGCGCTCCAGCTTTAACGATTTCACCGTCAGCAACGACAATATGAGCATCAGCCGGAATATAATGATGGCTTAAAGTTTCCTCTGTATCGGGATCTTTAATAATAATCTGAGGCCGCAAGTTTTCGCGTGTTTCGAGAATAACGGTTTCTATTTTACCGGTAACCTCATTACGTTCACGTTTCATAGTGGAGCCTTGAATAATATCATTATACTGAACACAACCGCGTTGGCCGGTATAAATTGAAATACTATATGGGTCCCATTTAACGAGTCGCTGACCTTTTTTTACTTTATCGCCATCTTTAATATAAAAGACAGCACCAATAACGATAGGATATTTCCCGATTTCTCTATCGTCTTTCTTATTATGCAAAGTAATAAAACCGTTTCTATTCAAGGCCAATTCACCTTCTTCAGTCTTAACGGTACGAACATTATGAATCCGTACATAACCGTCCTTACCGGCATTATAAAAAGGTTTTGTGACTTCTGAACTTGCAGTACCACCGATATGGAAAGTACGCATAGTAAGCTGAGTTCCCGGTTCGCCGATAGACTGCGCAGCAATAATACCCGCCGGAGTTCCCTGCTGCACGAGCATATGTCTGGCGAGGTCCATGCCATAACATTTAGCACACATACCGAATTTAGCTTCACAAGTCAGTGCTGAACGAATAGCAATACTATTGATATTATAATCGTCAACACAAGCTGCTTTTTCTTCAGTAATTAATTCGCCTGCTTTAAAGAGGATATCATTAGTACCCGGTATATAAACATCATTAACAGCCACACGACCGGTAATACGATCAGACATAGGGACTTTAATTTCATTACCTTCTTCGATAGCAGACACTCTGATACCGTTAGGAGTTCCACAATCATCTTCAATGATAATAACATCCTGTGCAACGTCGACAAGACGTCTGGTCAGATAACCTGCATCGGCAGTTTTCAGAGCTGTATCAGCCAAACCTTTTCTTGCGCCATGAGTAGAGATAAAATATTCAAGAACCGAAAGACCTTCTTTAAAGTTAGAAGTAATCGGAGTTTCAATAATTTTATTGGAAGTATTTGCCATAAGACCACGCATAGCAGCGAGCTGTTTAATCTGATCTTTAGAACCACGAGCTCCGGAATCAACCATCATATGAAGCGGGTTCAACTCTTTATTTACCAGATCAGGAACACGCAGACTATCAAATAAATCATTAGCGAGCTGGTTACTCGTATGAGTCCATTCGTCAATAATTTTGTTATAGCGTTCATTTTCAGTAATCGCGCCTGAAGAGTATTCATCAGAGACTTTAGCTACCGCTCTATGTGCTTTAGCGAGCGTTTTTTCTTTAGTTTTCGGTATTGCCATATCATACATAGAAATAGAAATTCCGGCAATAGTGGCAATATGGAAACCAAGTTCTTTAATTCTATCCAGAGTTTCGACTGTGCGTTGTTGTCCTACAGCTTTATAACATTCGGAAACGATTTTACCAAGTTGTTTTTTATTAACAGTATGGTTATAAAATTCAAGTTCTTCAGGCAAAGCCTCGTTAAATATAACACGCCCTGCAGTAGTGATAACCGGTTTTTTACTTTCCGGGAACATAACTTTAATTTCTGTATGAAAAGTAATCGCATCATTATCAAGAGCGCGATGAACTTCATCAGGAGACAAGACACCGACTTTAGCTTTCAAATGTTCTTTAAGCCACGGATCGATTGTAAGATAATAAATTCCAAGAACCATGTCCTGAGTAGGAGTCATAATTGCTCTACCTGATGCAGGGGAATAAATATTATTAGTAGCGAGCATCAAATTTTTAGTTTCCCATTGCGCTTCTTTAGAAAGAGGAACATGCACAGCCATTTGATCGCCGTCAAAGTCAGCATTAAATGCCGCACAGACGAGTGGATGAACTCTAATAGCGTTTCCTTCAATCAGTACAGGTTCAAAAGCCTGGATACCAAGTCTATGCAAAGTAGGTGCACGGTTAAGCATTACCGTATGACCTTTAGTAACTTCTTCGAGGATATCCCAAACTTCAGCTGGTTCTCGCTGAATAAGTTTTCTTGCGGCTTTAACAGAATTTGCCATACCTGATTTAACGATAACAGAAGCAACGAAGGGCTGGAAAAGTTCTAACGCCATTTTCTTAGGAAGCCCGCATTGGTGAACTTTCAATTCCGGTCCAACAATAATAACTGATCGTCCCGAATAGTCGACACGTTTACCCAGCAAGTTTTGTCTGAAACGTCCTTGTTTACCTTTAAGATTATCGCTCAAAGATTTAAGTGGCCGATTTGACGGACCTGTAACAACATGACCGTGACGACCGTTATCGATCAGAGCGTCAACAGCTTCCTGAAGCATTCTTTTTTCATTTCTTATAATAACTTCCGGAGTTCTCTGACTAAGCAAAAGTTTTAATCTGTTATTACGATTAATAACTCTTCTATAAAGATCATTCAAGTCGGAAGTTGCAAATCTGCCGCCATCAAGAGGTACAAGTGGTCTCAAATCAGGTGGAATAATAGGAATCGCCTCAAGTATCATATGTTCACATTTACTTACTGAATGCCTGAATCCTTCAATCACTTTCAACCGCTTAGCGATTTTTCTTCTCATCGGAATCGAACGGGTTTTATGGATTTTCCCATAAAGTTCTTCGGCACACTTGTCTAAGTCCTGTTCTATGAGAAGACGTTTAATTGCCTCAGCTCCCATACCGACTTCAAAGGAAGGGCCATGTTTTTCAACATAGTCTTCATATTCCAGTTCATTGATCAGCTGGAATTTTTTAAGTTCAGTTTTTCCGGGGTCGAGAACGATATAATCTTCAAAATAAATTACGCGCTCCAGTTTTTTAGTTGGAAGGTCGAGAACAGTTCCAATTCTGGAAGGCATAATTTTAAAAAACCAGATATGAGCTACGGGAGCTGCAAGTTCGATATGTCCCATACGTTGACGACGAACTTTCTTTTCAGCGACTTCAACGCCGCAACGTTCGCATACAATACCGCGATATTTAATTCGTTTATATTTACCGCAAGCACATTCCCAGTCTTTCACAGGGCCGAAAATTCTTTGACAGAACAATCCGCCTGTTTCCGGTTTATATGTACGGTAATTAATAGTTTCAGGTTTTTTAACTTCACCATTTGACCATGAACGAACTACATCAGGAGATGCTATTTGTATAACTACCTGGTCAAGCGAAACTTGTGCAGGTGGTTTGTCCGGCATATCATTAGGAGTCATCGGAGCGTCAAATGAAGTTTGATTTTCTGTTGTAATATTTTTTTCAGTTGCCATTTGTATCTTCAGGGTTTTGAAAAGTGGCAGATT
>JAOZNZ010000247.1 GCA_029933535.1 bacterium
TTAACCTAATTGACCTAATTTCTAATTAACCTAATCAAATCCCAAAATACAATAATAAGAAATAAACAAACGAAGAGATTTTGGTTTGGGTTTTGGATATTGGTTATTGGTCATTTTTTAGGTCAATTAGATTAATTAGATCAATTAGAAATTAGAAATTTTAATTATCCGAACGTAAAAAGGAATGCAATCATGAAAAAAATTATTATCCTTGTTGTCATTGTAATAAGTATTTCCGCTTCCGCTAATACTCTGGTTAAAAGCCTCGGGAAAATGCAGCATTCAGTTGTTGCTGTGGATGGCAATGCTAAACCTGTCTATTATGATATTGACCGGGATGGCAAAAAGGATATAATTTCCGGAAGTGACAATGGTAAAATTTATATCAATATTAATTTAATTGATATGCCACCGAGCTTTGATTACTATACATGCGCGCTTCTCAGCAACAGCAATGTAATAGATTTGATAGGTAAATCACTGCCTGACGTTGCCGATTGGAATGGAGATGGTTTAGGAGATTTGATTGTCGGGGGATATAAATCCGTATATATTTTTACCAATTGCACTGTAACGCCGGGTATTGTGCCTGTTTTTGCCGAAGCCGGAATACTTCCTTCACTTGGCGGAACAACAAATATTGTTTATGGTTCAGGAGACTTATCTGTTAAAGTTGTATGTTATGACGGTACTTCATCGAACGATTTGCTGGTTGGAGAAAACAACTCATCAACCCCGAAAGTTGTTACTTATTATAAAAATATCGGTACCTATTCAACTCCTGTTTTAACAAATATGGGTGCTGTTAAATCACCTGCCGGCAGTGAACTAACCTTTAGTTTCGGTCCGTCGCCTCTTTTGTTTGATTGGGATAATGACGGTACTAATGAATTGATTGTAAGCGATATTGTAGATAATGATGTTTATTACACAACTAATTATCCTCCGGAATGGATTAAAAAAACAACCTTTACACTATCACCAAGGATGTCATATTACAAATTAGAGGCATGCGGTGATATAAATGAAAATGGTAAACAAGATCTTTTGGTCGGGAGCTTTACAGGTGGACTGTTTTGGTTGACGAACAGCGGTGCCGATGAAGCAAGCTTCTCAACTTATATGCCCGTCGAAACAGTGTTTCGCACTAACGTTATTTTTGGTGCCGGCAACAGCTGTGCCGTAAATATTTGGGATTTTAATGGTGACGGACTTTGGGATGTTTCTTTGACACGAAGGAATAAATCAAATATGCGGATGTATAAGAATTTTTATAAACCGCTATTCAAGTCATTTGAAATAAGCCAATTAGATTATGTCACGGCTGATAGATTTTATTCTTATAACAGCAATCAATATAGATACACATTCGTGTCCGTTTATCTTGGTTTGTATACAAATACCGGTAGTTATTCATCTCCGGATTTCAGCACATATCAAAAACTGAAAGAAGGAACCAATTATATCCAACATGCGTATAATCATACCACATTTGATATTTGCGATATGAATGGTGACGGCAAATTGGATCTTTGGTACATTTTTTATGGAACTAATTACTGGCTTGAAAATACAAATAATAATCTTACGCCAATTTATAAACAACGGGAAATTGCGGTTGATAATAATAACAACCAACTCATCTTTTCGGATTCTAAGTTCATTCCTGAAATGACCGACTGGAATATGGATGGTAAGCTGGATATTTTATTCGCGGACACAACAGGTAAAATAAGTTATTATCAAAATATAAGCAATTTCCCCCCTGTTTTCGAACTAAAAGGATTTCTTGAAACAACTGATGAAGGAGTAATTGATTTCGGAAGCACTCCCTATAACATTGGTGTTACAGATATTTATGAAGGTGACTGGCCGGTACTGTTTGTAGGATTTATTGATGGTACTACCCATATGTATGAAGCAATACCGGAACCGTTGCTATTTATTAATTGTTATTTATTATTTTTTATTTATTATTTTAAAATGAGAAAAGAAGTATAATGATTTTAACTTTAATGAAAGGAGAAGTAATAAGATAATTGACCTAATTAACCTAAACGAATAACGAATAACGATTAACGATTAACGATTAACGATTAACGAATAACCTTAAACTTGAATAGGGCAACCACATAGGGATGCCCCTACAACCTTATAACCAAAAAATGGAGTAAAAAAATGAGTATGTTTTGTTATCAATGCGAACAAACCGCAAAAGGAACCGGCTGCACCGTAATGGGCGTGTGCGGCAAAGACGAAACTGTAGCTAAACTGCAGGATCTTTTAATGCACGTGGCAAAGGGAATTTCAAAATTCTCGAAATGTTCGGGAGTTAAAAGCAAAGAAATCGATGATTTTGTTATCGAAGCTCTTTTTACAACAGTTACAAATGTTAATTTCGATCCCGAAAGATTATGCGAAACTGTTCTTAAAGGAAGAAAAATTGCTCTTGAACTGAAAGAAAAATGTGGAGATGATTTCGTTTGTCCTATCGGTAATGTACCGTTTGAAACTATCGGAGATATGATTGCCGTAGCAGATAAAATCGGCATAGAAGCTGAAAAACAAAAATTCGGCGATGATATTACAGGACTGATGGAATTAATTCTTTACGGCTTGAAAGGAATGGCTGCTTATGCTGACCACGCAATGATTCTTGGTCAGAAAGATGAAGAAGTTAACGCGTTTTTTGTCGATGCGCTTGCAGCTTTAACTGATGAAAATCCTTCTGTTGACGGACTTCTTGGATTGGCGTTAAAAGTCGGTGAAGTCAACTTGAAAGTTATGGGAATGCTTGATGCCGCAAACACAGGTGTTTATGGTAAACAGGAACCTACACAAGTTAGAGTTACACCTGTAAAAGGTAAAGCGATTCTTGTTTCAGGACACGATTTAAAAGACCTGGATATCCTTCTTCAGCAGACCGAAGGCAAAGGAATTAATGTTTACACACATGGCGAAATGCTTACATGTAACGCTTATCCGGGATTGAAGAAATATTCTCACCTCGTGGGAAATTACGGCGGTGCGTGGCAGGATCAGAAAAAAGAATTCGATGCTTTTCCCGGCGCGATTTTAATGACTACTAATTGTATTCAGAAACCGCAGGAAACTTATAAAGCAAGAATTTTTACTACAGGTCTTGTTGCTTGGCCTGGCGTTATTCATATCGGCGATGACAAAGATTTCACACCTGTAATTGAGTCAGCGCTTGCTGCACCCGGTTTTGAAGAAGATGCTGAAGAAAAAAGTATAACTATCGGTTTCGGACATGATGCTGTTATGAGTGTTGCAGGTACAGTTATTGATGCTGTAAAAGCCGGTGCGATAAAACATTTCTTCCTTATTGGCGGCTGTGACGGCGCAAAACCTGGCAGAAATTATTTCACTGAATTAGCTGAAAAAGTTCCACAGGATTGTGTGATCCTTACTCTCGCTTGTGGCAAATACAGGTTCAATAAACTTGAGTTCGGTGATATCGGAGGAGTTCCAAGACTTCTTGACTGTGGACAGTGCAACGATGCTTATTCAGCTATTCAAATCGCTGTAGCTCTTGCAGGTGCTTTTGAATGTGGTGTGAATGACCTTCCACTTTCTATGGTTCTTTCATGGTACGAGCAAAAAGCTGTTTGTATTTTGCTTACACTTCTGCATCTCGGAATCCAGAACATAAAACTCGGACCAACTCTTCCGGCATTTGTTACTCCGGCAGCATTGAACATTCTTGTAGAGAAGTTCAACATAGCGCCTACAACGACAGCTGATGAAGATTTGAAAGAGATACTTGGGTAAAGGCTTCTAAAAAAACATTGAGCCGAATTATGGCACAGAGCTTTGCTCTGTGCCATTTTTTAAAGTAACGTAAGCACGTGACCGGTGTATGCCTGGTTCTTGCTTACGGTTTGATTTAAAAACTTCTGAAATCTTAAATCGTTGATCGATATTCAGTGTTAATTATTTTGAAAGTCAACATCTGTTTGTGAAAACAATAAACTTTTGTTATAATTTTAACATGGCGATTTCACATAAAAAACATATTCTGGTTTTAAGCGCTTCTACCGGTGCAGGTCATGTTCGCGCGGCAGAAGCACTACAGAAATGCGCGGCGGAAAAATATCCTGAAGTAAAAGTAACTCATATTGATGTACTGCAATATTTTACCTGGATTTTCAGAAAACTTTACGCTGGAACTTACGTCGGCCTTGCAAAAAATCATAAATCGATGTGGGGATATGTATATAATAAAACCGATCATTCGCCACGTGATGTGCCTACGAGAAGTTTGAGATTAATGCTTCAGAGAATTAATATGAAGCATTGGAGAAAAAAAATCATGGAGTTAAATCCTGATCATATTATTTGTACACATTTTCTTCCCGCTGAAATGATAGACAAAGCGATATCTAAAAATATCAAACTGCCGAGTGGGATTAATAACACTCCTGTATCTGTTGTTGTAACGGATTTTGATGTTCATTGGATGTGGTGCTTAAAATATCTAAATCAATTTTTCGTCGCTAGTGAAGAAGCGGCGCTTCGCCTTGAAGGTCGAAATATTGATAACAACAAAATTAATATTACCGGTATTCCGGTATGCCCGGAATTTACAAAAAAATACTCCCAGAACGAAAAAAAAATAGAACTGAATCTTGCTCCGGATAAAATTACTGTTCTGATTATGGCAGGTGGCTACGGTATTGGAAAAATAGATGAAACTGCCGAACGCTTAGTTAAAAACTTTCCCGATATACAGATAATTACTATTGCAGGACACAATAAAAAATTGTTAAAAACCCTTGATAAACTTTCAAATGAATATCATGACCGCATAGTAAGCGTTGGCTATACAACTGAAGTAGAAAAATATATGGCGGCAAGCGATATTGTTATAACAAAAACCGGTGGAATGACATCGTCGGAATGTCTTGCAATGGGGAAACCAATGATTGTTATTAACCCCATTCCGGGACAGGAAGAACGCAATGCCACTTATTTATTGGAACACAGTGCGGCTGTAATGGCTTATGATGATGCAGGTCTTGATTATAAACTCCAAAATATACTTACTACACCGGGGCAATTATCATATATGCAAAGCGCTGCACGTGACATAAGCAAGCCGTTTGCCGGATTTGATATTATGGAAAAAGTTCTTTTTTACCACGAAAAACACTAAAACCACAAAAATAAAACAAATTTTTTAACCACTTTGCCATGCCGATTCTTGATAATTTACAGGCATGGCTGAGTAAATTGTAATTCTTCCGGCATACACGGGTAGTTGCACGAATTACAATTGAATTTTATTGCGTTGGTAAATTAGTTACTCATCAATCTTTGTTTTAAAATAATTATTTTGCTTTTAAAAAATTAATATTTAATCGTACTCCCCCTAAATCGTACTGCAAATATTATTTAATAATGAACATGAGTAGATTGTTATTTCGTTGCTGTTAATTCCCGCAATTTTACTTTCAGTTTATCTGT
>JAOZNZ010000007.1:0-339 GCA_029933535.1 bacterium
AGCGCGCCACTGTTTATAGCTATGCTGTTGGCAGTCATGTCAACGTTAGCTCCTACTTCTAAGATTCCGCCTGCGACAATTACATCTGCGTTTTTTAGTGCATTGGCGTTGTAAGCACCCAATGTTCCCGCAGAAGCGGTAACAGAACCTGAAATTTCATTATCGCCATAGAATCTGAGAAGGTCAGCACCTGTTTTATTAAAACCATTAACTCCGGCGATAGAATCAATCATAGCTCCCCAAATACCTGCGACATTAATAACCGGCGAGCTTCCGCCGTTGTCGAGTGTAATAGTTCCGGAATTTAAAGCCCAGTAAGTAGAATAACCGCTGGAACTA
>JAOZNZ010000007.1:349-619 GCA_029933535.1 bacterium
TGCGAGGTGAATCAACGAGAACATATTTCGCGTCCCAAGCATCATTCATCTGATTGGCGAAAGTGGCTGTATTGCCTGCACCATCCGCTATAACGTCTCCAACCCAGTTAGTTGCTACTGACCAAGTGTTATCTTCCGCGTTCCACGAGCCGTCCAACGCGAAGATTGCTGTGCTTGCGCAAAGGCAAACTATCATCATTATGATTGTAATTTTTTTCATTTTTCTCTCCATTTTTTGTTGTTAAATTGTTATCTGTTATTCGTTATTCG
>JAOZNZ010000007.1:629-19088 GCA_029933535.1 bacterium
AGGTGTCAGGTGTCAGGTGTCAGGTGTCAGGTGTCAGGTGTCAGGTGTCAGGTGATTCCCCCTTTGAAGGGGGTGCCCGCAAGGGCGGGGGATGTTCAATGCTCGCGCTGGGAAGCGCGGCTTACTTTAGTGTTTGCGAAGCACTCGATGGATGCCGGGCGATGTTCTTAAACTCCCCTCCTGTTTTAGGTGGCACATCCCGAGTACTCCCTCGGGGAGGGGTGCCCTTTGGGGCGGGTTGGTTTGTTCTTTACACCAATTTATTAAAAACTTTCTTCATCAATAAATTTATTTTCTATTATTTTAAAATGATTTTGTCCTAAATGATTTTGTTTATAAAGATATTATATTATATTTTTTCGTGTCTTGATCATGGAATACACGTTACTTCGTTAGGTGCCTTCATGGCTAATCTTTTATTTATACCACAAAGTTTCGTCTAAATATGATATAATATCTATGTGTTTGAAATTTTAATTCAAAACATTTATTATTAAACTTTATGAGTAAGTTTTTATTAATTATATTAAGTGATTGTGTTCGTTTTGTTTTGTCTCTGCGATACAAAATAGAATTAATCGGGCTTGAAAAAATAAAAAATAATAAAGGCATTATAATTCTGCCTAACCATCCCGCAGAAATCGATCCCGTTATTATGTCAATATTTCTTTGGCGAAAATTCCAGCCAAATCCAATTGTGCTGGAAGATTTTTATAATATGCCGGTTCTAAATCGTTTCTTCAAATTGATTAATGCACTGCCTATGCCGGATATGGAAACCGGCCGCAGTCAGTTTAAATTAAGAAGGATTGACAAAACTCTTGACGAAATGACTAAAGGCCTTGCCGAAGGAAAAAATTTCTTGCTCTATCCATCCGGCAGACTCACACGTGACGGCAGAGAAATAATTGGTGGAGCATCAGCACTGCACACACTTCTTCAAAAATCACCGAACTCAAATTTATTATTCGCACGAACGCGCGGTTTGTGGGGAAGTTCATTTTCTTATATTTACGAAAATAAACGTCCGGATCTTGTAAAAAGAATTCTTGTCGGTGCGGGAATATTATTAATGAATTTATTTATTTTCACACCGCGAAGAAAAATCACAATTGAATTTCTTGAAAATCCCGAAGAATTTCCAAAAAACACCTCGCGAACTGAACAAAATCATTGGCTGGAATATTGGTATAATTTGCCCGGTGTTGAACCGTTACAACTTGTCCCCTATTCGCGCTGGACGATGAAAATACCGGAAATCGCCGATGTGCAAAAACAAGATATCATCGATATTTCAGACGTTCCGGATTCAATTAAAAAAGGCGTGATTGATGAATTCGTAAAGATGACCAAACGAACTCCTGAATCCATTCAGCCTGCAATGCACCTTGGAAAAGATCTTGGTCTTGATTCACTTGAAATGGCAGATGTAATTGACTGGCTTGATTTAAGATTTGATGTTCAGGACGTTTCACTTGTTGATTTGACATCCGTTGGCGCGGTTATGACTATCGCCGCGGGCAGCCATACAGAAACGGAAGAAACACCTGACGAAAAAATATCGCAATGGGGAGAAGATAAAATACGTCCATCAGTTCTTCCACCTGAAGGAAAAACGATTCAGGAAAGTTTTCTTCGTGTTTGTGACAGAATGAAAAATTGTCAGGCATGCGCGGATAATCTTTCCGGTGTATTATCTTACAAAAAAACAAAACTCGCGGCGCTTGTTCTGGCTTCCGTCATAAAAAAACTTCCCGGAGAACGAATCGGGATTATGCTTCCCGCATCTGTGGGTGCGAATATTATTTTTCTCGCTGTATCTCTTGCCGGTAAAATACCTGTTATGATTAACTGGACACTCGGTGAAAGGAATTTACGCCATATAATTGAAATTTCCGGAATTGAAGTGATTTTAACTTCGATGAAATTCGTTGATAATCTCGATAATGTAGCGTTTGACGAAATAGAACATTTGTTAATTTTTCTTGAAGATTTAAAGCGTGAAAAAATAAATTTAAAAATTAAACTTGACGCTTTATTTAATTCATTAAAACCTGCCGATAAATTGTTAAAACAATTAAACCTTAACTCCATTTCTGAAGAAGATACAGCTGTGATTTTATTCACAAGCGGGTCGGAAGCTATGCCGAAAGGTGTTCCGCTTTCTCACAAAAATATTCTTACAAATGTGCGGGACTGTTCAACCATTTTAAATTTCAATGACAAAGACGTTCTTTACGGATTTCTTCCGCCATTTCATTCTTTCGGTTTAACAGTAACGTCTTTACTGCCTATTCTTATCGGATTACGTTCAGCCTATTATCCAAATCCGACTGAATCGAGAAAAATTGCCCGTGGGATCAAAAACTGGAAAGTTACAATTATTCCAGGAACACCAACGTTTATTAGAGGAATAATTAATGCCGCCAAAGAAAAACAACTGAATTCCACGAGAATTTTTGTTGCCGGTGCAGAAAAAGCACCCGAAGAGTTATTCCGGGCAGTTGAAAATTTGAACATCGGCGCAAAATTGCTGGAAGGTTACGGAATAACTGAATGCTCTCCCGCTGTTTCAATAATCAGACCGGACGAAAAACCTGAAGGCGTTGGCCGGCCTGTTGACAGTGTAGAAGTTTGCGTTGTTGATGTTGATACGCACATAAAAATGTCACAAGGCGAGCGGGGATTATTTCTTGTTCATGGCGAAAGTGTTTTTAAAGGATATTACGAAAAAAATCCACCAAATCCTTTTATTGAATTAGATGGAAAATTATGGTACAATACAGGTGATTTAGGGTTTGTTAGTGAATCCGGTTCTTTAGTAATTGTAGGAAGGTTAAAACGGTTTATTAAAATTGGCGGCGAAATGATCAGTCTGCCCGCAATTGAAACAGCGCTGCGAAACAAATGGCAATCCAGAGATGAGGAAACAGAAAAAATTGCTGTTACCGCGAAAGAGGAAGAAGGCAATAGGCCGGAAATTTATCTTTTTACAACAGAAGAAATTTCAGTTAACGAGACTAATGATGTTTTGCGTGAAGATGGTTTTGGAAATTTATCACGGATATCTATTGTGAAAAAAATCGATGAAATACCAATTCTCGGAACAGGAAAAACAGATTATCAATCTTTGAAGAAACTGATCTAACAGTACAATTAAATATTTATTGCAGTACGATTAAATTGCAGGACGATTAAATTAAATCATATCAATCATATCAATCATTAAATAATACATTATGTACAAAAAAATATTATTATCAACAATCATGATGATGACAATTATGTCTACCACATCCTGCGCACAGAACAAAAAAGTTACATCAACTAATTCTTTTGAAAATCCACCACAGGAATTACAAAAATTATTTTTCTGGCGCGTTCGTTCAAAAGTTAGTATTGTTTATATTCTCGGTTCAATTCACGTTGGAACTGAAGATATGTTTCCGTTAAGCGAAATGATAGAAGTGGCATATGACGCTTCAGACAACTTAGTTGTAGAAATCAATCCCGGAAAAATTGATGAAGAACAATTAAAAAAATATTTGGAATATCCTGAAGGCGACTCACTGCAAAATAACATTTCGGATAATACATATGTTCAACTTATTAACGTATTTGCACGTCTCGGTGTCACCCCGGATAAAATATCGAAAATGAAACCGGCGTCAGTTGTTACTACGCTTGTGATGCTGAAACTTGCTTCATTGGGCTACGACCCTGAATTTGGTATTGATAAATATTATCTTGATGATGTAATAGACAATAAAAGGATTTTGGAACTTGAAACTCCCGAGCAGCAATTGGAATTAATGGATAGTCTCGGTGAGGAATACATTGAATATTCACTTCAAGACATCAGTCGCTGGGACAAAGAAATTAAAATATTGGTTAATGCCTGGAAAACCGGTGACACGAAAATGGTAGAAAACTTTTTTAAACGAATCGCTAATTACCCCGGTGGTCATAAATTTCTCGATAAATTTATTTACCGGCGCAACAAAACTATGGCCAAAGAAATTGAAAAATATCTGAAAAGCGAAGGCAGGTATTTTGTAGTTGTAGGCGCTGCGCATTTAGTTGGGAAAAATGGTATAATAAGCATCCTTAAAAATACAGAAAAATATCGGGTTGTGCAAATGAGTGATTTTTGATGCTGGAGCTGGATGCTTGATGCTGGATGCTGATACTTGATACTTGATACTTGATACTTTAAACTTAAATGGAGATGAATATGGATACTATGTCTGAAAAACAAAAAAACGAAATACTTTTTATGCAGTTCGTTATGGGTCTATCTCATTCAGGGATGATGCAGCTCGGTAAAGTAATGAACCCAATGACTCAGAAAATTGAAAAAGATTTAATTGGCGCACAAGCTACTATTGATCTTCTTGCCGCGTTACGTGAAAAGACAACAGGTAATTTAAACAAAGTTGAAGAAGATTTACTGACTAACAGCATATCAACTCTTCAACTTAATTATGTTGATGAACTTGGAGAAAAGAAAGAAGAGAAGGTTGAAGAGAAGGTTGAAGAGAAGGTTGAAGAGAAGGTTGAAGAGAAAATCGAAGAACCAAAGAAAGAGAAAAGCAAGGATTAATTGATCTAATTAACCTAATTGACCTAATAAAATCCCCCTGAATCCCCTTTTAAAAAAGGGGAACTTGCCCTGTCGTGGGTGAGAATAAATAAAAGCATTGCTTTTAAATCCAATTTTTAAAACCACCGACACAAGGTCAGTGGGACAAAATACGCGATTAATAAATCAACCCTTATGAAGAAAATTAATTCACTGAAATCAATGCAACGGCAAAGTCAGAAATGGCATGCTGAAAATAAAATTGTCGCTCTTGTGCCAACAATGGGCGCTTTGCATGAGGGGCACATATCTCTTATTCGTGCGGCAAAAAGCAAAGCAGATAAGGTTATAGTTTCAATATTTGTGAATCCAACTCAGTTTGGTCCTAACGAAGATTATGACAATTATCCACGTACTTTATCAGAAGATATTAAAAAATGCCGGGAAGCAGGTGTTGACGCTGTATTTTCTCCTTCTGTGCAGGCAATGTATCCTGACAACTCATCAACATGGGTAAACGAAGATGTATTGTCACAATACCTTTGCGGCACGCGTCGCAAGGGGCATTTTCGTGGTGTTTGCACTATTGTTCTTAAATTATTTATGATTTGCAGTCCTGACATAGCAGTTTTCGGCCAAAAAGACGCGCAGCAATCAATAATTATCTGCAGAATGGTTCGCGATTTAAACATTCCGGTCAAAATAATTGTTGCTCCCATTAAAAGAGAAAAAGATGGTCTGGCTATTAGTTCACGAAACAAATATCTTTCACCTGAGGAACGCGAACAGGCAACTATTATTTACAAAGGTTTGCTGGAAGTTAAAAAATGGCGGAAAGAAAAGTTGTCGGTGGCACAAATACGACGGAAACTCATACGTTTTATACAACGGGAAAAAGACATAAGAATTGATTATGTATCAATAGTTGATGTTGATACTATATCAGAAATCACACGGCCTGACAAAGGCGATAAATTATTAATAGCGGTAGCTGTTTTTTTCAATAAAGCGAGATTAATAGATAATATTGAGATAAAGTGGTAAGGTGATTCGGTTAATCGTTAATCGTTATTCGTTAATCGTTAATCGTTATTCGTTATTCGTTAATCGTTATTCGTTATTCGTTATCCAACATTATTCCCTATTAACTATTCCCTATTAACTATTCCCTATTAACTATTAACTATTAACCATCCTACAGCCTAATCCCAAAAGACAGCGAAATCATACCAGCTTGATTCATCTTCTACAGGTTTGGTAGATTTTTTAATATCCGAAGATTTCTCCGGTGATTTTGTTGGTGATTTTGTTGGTGATTTTTTCGTTGCTTGTGATGTCGGTTTCTTTTTTGCAGACGAAGATTGAACAGGAAGTTTATTTTTGGGAACCGTAACAGTTTTATCTTTGCTTTCGTTAATCGTTTTAGTGGCAGCTATTTCTTTTTTCCTGATTTCTTTTCTAGCTTGTTTGGCTTGTTTTCGTGATTCTTTTTTAATTGCGCGTTTATCCCGGTTTTTGATTCTTCCTCTGTCAGTCTTCTTATTACTTGACTTTCGCTGAACGCTTTTTTTAATTTCTTTTTTTTCTGAAGCAATTTGTTTTTTAGCTTCACTGGATATTTTACTCACGTCAGATTGATCAAGAGTAACTTCCCCGCCCACAAGTGTAAAAGAGAATAGGGCAACAAACATTAAAGTTGTTATTGATAGTACTTTCATAATTGTCTCCAAAGTATTGTTAAAGAATATTTTATTATGTTATCTTCTTATTTGACGTTATATCATAAGTTTTATTCAAAAATTAATAGTATCCCCATTCAATTGCTCCAAGGTCAACACCGTAATCATGGTTCGCTTTACCTTTTTTCAACTTATAAGGATTCCAGGTTCGGCTTGACTCAAAGTTAAGAACAGCAGGAATGCCTTCATCGAGTTGGTCAACATCGTGATCAACGATCCATTCTCCCAAATCAAATCTGCATAATTTCCATTCTCTATTTGACAAAATGATATCCCCTACTATGACATCATCAATTTTAACAGTCGCCTTTACCGGTTTTTCTTTAGCATCAGGATGGTCTGCTCTAAGAAAAAGACGTAAATTTTTATCTTTAACTCTAATTGGTTTATAGACCGATTCCGCCGTTCTTGCGAATTTATTTTTATGGACATCTTTTTCATAATAAAAGATTCCGTACTCAAGAATTCTGTCAATTAAAGTATATTGCTTTGCAGATTTAAAGAAATCATAACCATAACGAATAGAACTGCCTAAATCAAAAAGCCAGACAGATAGTATAAGCATAAAAACTACAGAGGAGATAATAATCCTTGTTTTTGACTGTTTTATGAAATTGAAAATATTAGTAGTTGTATTTTTTAATCGTTTGCTAAACGAATGCGGAACAGGATCAAAATTAAGTTGATAATTGCAAACAACCAAAGCAAGCAGGATAGCGAACCATAGTTGTATTTCAAGCACATAATAAAAATCACTCGTGAAAAAATTGGAGACGAATGTAACATATAACGAAACAAGCATCGCCATTCCCATAAGTTTCCATCTCCATGATACTTCGCGCGCGCGGTAAAGTTTCCAGCTTAAAACAATTGCTATACAATATAAAAATATTATTCCAATCAAAGCAGCAGCTCCCTGTTCTACGAGCACATCAAGATAAAAAGCGTGAGCAAAGGCAGTTTTATATGTATCATCTTTAAGCTTCACACGACGGTAAAGTTTATCAAACGTACCGATACCGGAACCGGTTGTGGGGAATTGTTTTATAACATTAGCCGCGGATGTCCAGTGATAAAATCTGTAAGCGAGCCATTCATTTAATGTTGATGAAGATTTATCAGATGCCAATCTGTTAAATCCTTCAGTAAATCTTTGGAATTGTCTGGATTTTGTAATTGCTGAAAATGGTCCCTGTGTCGGCATAATCAGTGAATATCCCGGACCGAGGAAAAGAAGAACAGCAACAACAACAAAAAAGACTTTTCTTACATGGGCATTTTTAATCATTGCAATTACAAGAAATGCGAGTGCAAGGACTGCAAGGACAATAACAAGAGCAAACGCAGCTGTTCTTGTTCCTGAAAACCACAAGCCTCCACCTGTTGCACATGCGGCAGCAAACATCATAACTTTTCTCCAATAGGATTGTGTGGCAAAAAACAAAGCCACACATAAAACCATTAGAGTCGCAAAATAAATACCCGCGGCATGAGGACCGTTTAATGTTGCGTTAACCCGCATAAAGAACCAGTTAATGCCAACCCATCTGAAACCTGCATAATATTGAAATATACCATAAGAACCAACAATAGCTCCGGATATTACAATAAGCCATAGAACATTTCTCAATTGGTCTCTGTGACGTATCGAAGAACAAACCAGATAAAAAGCGATGCCTACCTGAGCGAACTGCCAAAATCTTGTGAAGCACAAGTAATTATCCAGCATACTGAAAAAAGGGATATTCATGAGCTGCCGTGCAGCACTATCATAAAATCCCGGACACAGCACATTATTAAAGCGTACCCATCCGACCGGAAGCAGTAAAACTAAGATTACAGCAATAAAAATCAAAACACCATCAAGTGGAGTACTGCGCAAATATACGGAAGGTTCTTTATCAGAAATAGGTTTATTCCAGATATAGTGATAAACCCAAGCAGTTAAAATTGCACCGATAATAGCCGCATTTATATTAATTCCCGGCCATGGTATTACAAAAATGCTGTTTATTGTATTAAACATCGGTATGCAGAAGATAAAAACATACAGCGCAAGTGTCCATTTATACCAGGATAGACAAAAGATAAAAATACTAAGGGAAAATACCGCAACCTGAAGAAAAGGATCCGGTTGAGCCAGAAAACTTAACTGGTATGTCGCAGTTAGAGGGAGAACGATAAGAGATAAAAATATTTTACTCAATAAAGATTTATTATTATTTGGCATTTTAGTTATTCGGAATTCGTTATCATTTAATGATTTAACGATTTGGTGATTTGGTGATTGAACGCCAAGGCGTTATTTCATTAGGGCTATTTTAATTCAATCATTTCAATCATTTCAATCGTTTCAATCGTTATTCGTTAATTGTTATTTGGATTTTTCCCTATTAACTATTAACAAATAACTATTAACAGTGCCTATTTGGCGCTTCAGTTAATCTTCTACAAATTTAAGAATATCAGGAGCAATAACTGACCAGTCAAGTTTTTCGACGATCCATTTTCTGCTTTTTTCAGCGAGAAACTGCTGCCGTTCTTTATTCTTAACTAAATTTATTAATTCAATTGCAAAATCGTTTTGGTTATCCGCAACTACTGCAATGTCATCATCGCGAAGCATTTCCGGATAATCACCTACTCTTGTAACGACAAGCGGTCTGCCACAAGCGAGATAGTCACCTATTTTATGTGGAAACCGGGCTTTATTTGCCAATGTATCTGCCATTGGCAAGGCGAAAATATCTGCAGCGGAAAGGAACACTGGTAGTTCCTCATCACTACACCTTCCTGTAGAAATAAAAGAATCTTGAAGTCCACTGTTAACCACAAGTTTTCTTTGTTCGTATGACAAACCGCCTACGAGCAAAAGATAAGCATTGCTTATTTCTTTTTTCACTTTTTTAAAAGCTTCGATAAGAAAAGGGAAAGCATGACCATCAGTAAGAGTAGCAACTACAGGAACATTCTGTTGAATTCCTAATTTCAAGCGTGCGTCTTCTTTTGGATATGGTTTCATATAATCAGTATCAACACCTTCACGCAGCAAAGCAATATTATTCTTGTTCACGCCAACGTCTAACGTGCGATTAAAAAGTAAAGAACTAATTACACTAACTCTATCGGCTTTCAACCGGATTTTTTCTTCACGGTTTTCATCCCATTTGTGTGCCAGTGTATTTCCTCTGAAACGATTAGCTGCTCCGGCATACCAATCACACCAGTCAGAAAGAAAGGTCTGATTCTTTTTAAGTCCGGCATAAATCGGCCATGCCACATTAGGGTGATATTCAAAACCGAAAACAACGTCATAATTACCGGAAACAATTTTTTTCCATCTCCATAAAATATCAAGCCAGTTTGAACCATAACCGGGAATGTTTTTGTAGCCCCAATTTGGTCCTTCTGTAATTGTAACATCTTTTTCGATTCTCGTTTTACGTTTCCACTTCTCGTTGCGGGATACAGTGCAAATTGTAACTTCGTGTCCTCCGTACTGAGCGCATAATCGTCCGAACCACAAAGCTCTGTGGTAAGTTCCGCATCCTGCGATATTAGCATTAAGAAATAATAGTCTCATAAATCATTCAGGCATAATTTCGTGTTATTACTTTATCGGAATTATGCGTCAAAGTATAAAGTATAATTACTCCGGCCAACGCCCAAACAATTGGGCTTCTATCCATAGTAGTAAAAGCCTGCGTAAATGTTGCAGTAATTACATGAAAAAGGAGACACATTATATAGCCTGCGAGTTCATAGTATTCTTTAGTTTCGCCAAGTTTTTTCATTTTCTTAAAACCGGAAAGAAATATTTTTAAAAGAAACCACATAAAAGCTGCAAACCCAAGCAAACCGGTGTAGCGAGCTATTTTTAAGTATTCATTATGCGGCGCCTGTTCATCCCTGCCAACATAAGAGACATAAAATGTTGATGGAGTTCCAAATGGTGAGCCGAAAAGAGGTTTATCTCTAATATCTTCAAACATCTGATTCCAAGCATCAAGTCTCCATCTGGCTGTACCTTCGCTCATCGATATTATGTCATCAAATCTTTCCGCAAGAGTCATTTCGTAACGTTCAATATAAAAGGCTTTTGCAAAGATAAAAGAAGTGAAGCCAAGCAATACAACTATGATTGTTACAGTTATTTTTTTACGTAAAGGCATTAATAAAGCTAAACCCGCTGTACTTCCTACCAATCCAAGCAAAACCCCTCTGGAGCCGGTAATTACAGCCAAAGCAAAACAATATATACCGCCGATAACAGCTATAAGTTTAAGTTTCTTTATATAGCGCATAGTGCTCAAAATAAAAATATACGGCATTGCCAACATTGCTCCCTGCGAAGCGCTTAACAGAGAAGTGAATCGATTTCCACTCATTGCCCACTGATTAACTTTGTTTATACCCATAATTCCGAGAAGTTCTATTGATCCCATAATTACAGTTACAACAAAAAAGAAAATCGTTAATGGCCGCAGTTCGCTTGTGTCTTTAAAAATAAGCGGAATTGCAACACACATTCCTAAAGAATAAAAAGTACGGAACTGATTGAATGCCGACTCGCCATATACAGAGCTCCCTCTCCACAGGGAAATAAGCCCAAAAAAGATAAACACAACAAGACTGATCGGCAGACAATCTTTAATTGATCTTTTTTGATTCCAAAGTGCACCGAAGTAGATTAATGATATCGTAATCTCATAAAATTTTACATTCACTGTTCCAAGAATAACATAATTCCCAAGACTTAAAGAACGTGACGGTTCTAATAAACTAAATACAAGAAAGTAAAGCAACCATTTCGGGCGAATGAATGCAAGAATCAGCCCAATTGCCACGCAAATTTCTACTGTAAATTTCATTGTTGTTGACTCCATTATAGTATTCTTATTGTGAATTCATTCATTATTAAATCATCTTCAAAACTCTTGCGGGATTTCCGCCGGCAATACAGTTTGGAGGAATAGATTTTGTTACTACACTTCCCGCGGCAACAACGCTGTTTTGCCCCACGATAACACCTTTTAATACAATAACATTCATTCCCAACCAGACATTGTCTTCTATTACGACGGAAGCACAGCCGATCTCTTCAGCATTTGTGTTATACCTTCGCCCTTCGGGTTTTACGGAATGAAAATCACAATCTGTAATTGTCACATTAGCGCCAATTAGACAATTACCACCTATTTTTACAGACTTTGCAGCGCAAATTGTTGTACCGCTCATACCCGTGTCATTTCCAATTATGATTTCGCTTTCCGGGTAAATTGTCGACAATATCACGCAATGATTCACTCCCAGAGGATTTCCTTCACAAGTTGAACATAAAGCCACATTATTGCCGATTATAATTTTTCCGCCTTTTGTGCGATTGACGCGCGGGAATCCATATAAAGTGATTGTTTCACCGGTTTCGACACCTTTAATTTTAAGATAGGCTTTTCCGATTCCAGAAATTATTTTTCTTTTTATTCCCACAACAATTTATTTTTTATATGTGACGGGCGAAATGCCGCTGCTTATAGTTACATTAGTCCAAACATTCCACCATTTAGGATTAGATTTTATACCACTTAACAAGTTTGTGTTTGATTGCATCCATCCTTTGGCGATATTAATATTTTCTATTATTTTTTCTTTGTCATTTTCGTCCTTTAGATATTCCATATAACGCACAACTGCGGCAGGGTCTTCCTTGCCGCAAGTTTTAAAGTATTCATTTACAGTGCTTCCATATTCTTTGTTATCATTATCATTGTCGTAAAAATCCAGCAATTTATTATAAGAATAAGGCAATGGCTGAGCTGCAAGTTGAATATCAAGCTTATACTGAAGCATAGCGTCATTTGTACGACCCGTTTCAAGGTATACAGCTGCAAGATAACGTCTCGTCTGCGATTCAAAATAATCATCAGGAAATTCATTTACAGCTCGCAAAATGTCATTGTACTGAAATTGAGCTTTCATAAGTTCACCAAGATCTCTATAAGCCATCGCAATATTAAACATTGCATCATATTTTGGCTTTCCAAACTTGTTAATATGGCATTGATTGGCAATACGATTTTCTTTAATCGATTCTTCAAGAAGCGGCGGTGAATATTCCCAGTAATAACATTCTCCCAGCTCTCTGTGCAAAAACGGATCTTCCGGAAAATACTTTATTCCTTTTTCATAAGCTTTTACTGCTTCTTCAAGTCTACCGAATTTTCTATAAACCTGTCCCAAGCGTAAATACAATCGAGGGTTTCTGTTTTCCGAACTAATTCCAGCCACTTTTTCAAGTAATTTAGCCTTACCAAGCCAGAAGTTTGTGGAGCCTATTACAAGATTTTTATCTGCAAAATAAGTAGGCATTGGCAACGGAAGATCCATATAATCTCTTTTTAAGACAGGTAAATATTGCTTTGGAGGTTGTGCCTGCCAACCGGCTCTATGATCAACAACAACAATCCAAATTCTATTATAATTATTAAGCAAATTTTTAAATTCCTTATCTAAATTTTCATACGGCATAGCATGCAAAATAATTTCATTCCTTTTATTGTAAGCGAAAACCGTATAATCTCCATCAGGTGTCATTATTATCAAAGTGTCTCCGAATCTCATGAGTGAAAAAAGAATTTTCATCATATTGTCGTATTCACTTCTCCTATCACTTTTTTGAGCATAAAGCAGTGGCAAAGGTTTTATCCATTCTGAAGCTTTTTGTATATAATCATACAATTTCGGTTGTTTAGTTACAGCCGGACAATTAAGGCTGCTGAATATTGTCAAAGTAAATAATAATAATGTAAATTTTTGCAATACGTTCATAGTTTTACTCTTTTAAATTGTAAGGTCGTACACTTGTATGATGTAATATTATAAATCGCCAATCAGTCTCAAGAAGTTTTTTCTCATCTTCCGGTAAATCCAGGGACATAATACTGTCAATCATCTTTCCTGCTTTGTCAGAATCAGAATGCTTGCAAATAAGGTATCCAAGGTCAAGATAATTATGTAAATTCAGTTTATTCGTTTGAATACCATGCGTAAATTGATTCGTAGCTAAATCAAACTTTCCAAAGCATGCAAACACATTACCGCAATAGTTATAATATTCGGATACGTCATTCAGATATGGCTTTGTTTCATCTATTTTTGAAAAAACATCTTCTAACGAAGGGGGTATCCCCTTTTCAACAAGCATATCCAAAATAATATAGCGCCAATCTTGAGTTATTTGATTAACAGTATTGCTTGCTTTAATAAACTCAGTAACATTTGTAAAAACATTTTCCGCTTTCGCATATCTTTTCATTCTATAATTAAGCAACCCGTCCGCAAGGTAAGCATCTAAATATAATGGTACCTTTTTCTCTGCGAGTTTAAACATTTTCTCTGTTTTATTGTACTGAAGTTTACATTTGTATATTTCAGCAGCTTGAACATACAGCCTTGCGGCAACGGCTGCATTTGTCTCTTTCCCGGCTCTTTTTTCAAGAGATGCAATTACAGGGTCACGTATGTCCATTTGTGACCTGCTGCTAAGATAGCGCAGGATCCGCTGATAACGTTTGTCCTTTGACCATTCCCAACGTTCTTCCATCGGAAGTTTTTCAATTTCTTTTTGCAAATCTTCCCATCTGTCATATGTTGAAACAGTATCTCCAATGGTTACATATAACTGGGCTCCCTCAATCTTCCAGCTTATCCGTTTATTTACTGTAGTAGCTGAATTAGCCAATGAGTTTAAATATTGAAACGCTTTATCAAGCCCTCCTGCACGGGTATACATTTTCGCTAATCTTTCCCGGGAAGTAGTGCGTCGCGCTTCGCTATTATGTTCGTCAAGGTTTTTTGTTTCCCAAAGGATTGCGTTTTCATAATCTCCGGTTTCATTTAGAAGAGATGAAATGAATGAATTGCATCTTCCAATCCATGCCAATTTATTTTCAGTCCATTTATCCCTGGCTAGTTTTCCGTTTTCTGTATGATTTGCCTGAATGGAAACCGGCATTTTAAGTTCATCCGCATAATATGAAAGAACATCGTGACAACTTGCTAAAGCAGCGTTATAATTGCTTAGAGCGCGATATGCAATCGCAGTTGCATATTGCGCGCCTATAAATCTTTTGCCATATCGTTTTTGGTATTCTTCTGCCGCGCATTTATTCAGTTCAACTATTTTATTAAAATCATTTGTTTTTTTAGAAGATTCTATTTTTGCTTCTAAACGATATAAAGATGGATTTTGAGGATCAATTTTTTGGGCAGACTTAACAGCATTAACCGCGATTATTAAGTTTGTGTTTTTTAAAGCATTCTCTGCAAATAAACGATAATAATAAACAGCACGTTCATTATCAATCCCAAAATTTCTTGTTTTATTTATAAATTTATCGAATTTATAAAAATTAGTGGTGCTATAATCTTTCAATGAATATAAAACACGGTTTGCTGCCTTTTTCTTGTTCTGTTTAAAACCACCCACACAGGCAATATCTTCTCCTGCAACACCATCAGCAATACATTTTTGCAAATCAACATCACAACTTCCCTTGTACCAGTTTAGTAATTGATCGGCAATGAGCGAATTTCCCGGAGCTGCTGAATTTGCATTACGCAACAGGTTAAGGGATACAAATTTATTCCATTTTGAAGTATGGATTATATTAACAACAGGCACCGTAAAAGGAAAAGTCAAATGTTTATAAGCTGTCTGCGAAAAAATTTTTCCCGATTTATAATTACCGATGAGCCATAAAGAAGAATTGGCATCAGGAGAATAATTCAAGAAATTTGTCAGCCATTCTTTTAAGCAAATGCTCTCATAAGAATTTTTTGCTTCTTTTGTTAAATAATCATATAAATAATAACGCGTCCTAAGAGAGTCACAAATATCACTATCACTGACAAACAAGATGCTGTCATTCTGTTTTACGACTTTTTCAAGAAACACTGACGCACCTGACAAATCATGCACAATTTTATTTTGAAGTTTTTTTTGAAAGGATTGATATTGTCCAAATCCCCACACAACAATTGTTGCAATTACAAAAACTGCAAAACAACATTTAATAATTATTCCTAACCATCCGCGAAGTTTTGCTGTCATTCCTGCGATTTCAATGAAACATTGAATAACAAGAAGAATGACAAACGGCAAAAGAAACGAACTGTTAGCAGGGTGCATACTTTTATATGGTGAAAATAGCCACAAAATAAAAGTAACAAAAATAACAGTTCCCCAAACGCGCGCTTCACCCGTTTTCTTAATAATACTATGAACGACAGTTATAAGAATTGCTAAAGAAAATATAATAAATAAAGCAGGTTGTAAATCTGTTTTAGCTATGTTGCACGAAATATCCATCAACAAATTTGTAAAGAAACCCGGAACGGTCAATAACATTAAATGTGTTTTATCATAAGCCATCCATTGCAAAATAAAAAAAGGTGCGGCAATTAACAAACTGCCAATCGCGGCAATTTTATAAATCCTGGAAACCAGTTTATTATTGCTTCGTTCCCGAATCGAGAAAATTACAAACCAGATCAGATGAGCCAAAACCACAAGCGAAACAAGCGGCGAGATTAAAAGTCCCGTTAATGCAAGAATCAGGTAAATTATGACATTTTTTTGCTTGGGGGTATTTCTTAATAACGAAAATGCCCATTGGACTATTAACACAGCCCATATTATCAGGGAGACTTTTGAAATTTCCTGTGACGAAGTTATAAGTATAGCAGAAAATCCGGCAATAATAGAAGCGATTAAACCGGCAAATAAATTACTGTTTCGTCGCGCTATACCGGCGATAAGCAACAGACTCCATATGCCAAAAGCTGCAAAAACATATCTTCCATAAACAGGAGGTTCGCCACACAAGAAACTCAGGCGCATTATTATTGCAGTTAACGGTTCATTCCATGAGATACCGGTAAACAGGTTTGAAAACGTGGGTGGCAGTATTGCGCCGAAACGAGTTAGAACGTCAGCTTCTGAAGTAGTTAATCCCACAGATAGAATATGGTTAATTCGTAAGAAAGAAAAAACAACCATTAAAAGCCAAAACAACACTTTCAGCAACCGGTCATTTGTGCTAAGAGAGTTGTTTTTAGTATTATTCAGATTATCTGTGTTTTGTATTTCAGACATCATGCATTTTCATTTTCTGAATTTTGCTTTACGAATAAAAGAGAAAACGCTTCAACTATCGTTGCTGCAATTCCAGCAGTACAAATTATGTAAAATGGTGTAGAAATCACTGCATAACGTTGCTGAATAATATAAATACTGCTTAGAATCAGCAACGAAACAGCACCAATTAATCTACCTCGGGAAATAATTCGAAATATATAACCTATTACCGTAATTATAATAAAGATGACAGGTAAGATAAGAAGAAACCAGGTATAAAGTGTATTCGAACTATTGATAAAGATATTCAATCTGCCTATTTCCCAGTTATCAATAAATATATTTATACCTTTATAGAAAGCAAAAAAGAATGGCAGAAAAACCAGAACCGCCGCTGAATAAGAAAAGATAATTCTAAGCAATACACCTGATTTCGGGATCGTAAATGTTTCGTAAGGAAATCTTGAAACTTTAGTTGATTTATAATCCGTAAGCCAGTCTAAAATTATATTACGCTCACGGTGAAAGATAGGTAAAGCAAACAGTATAGCCGACGTAACAATCGTCATCCCGAAAGAAAGCATAATTATCAACGCAAGAGTTTCCACAGATAATATGGATTTTGAAATAAAAAAAACGCCGGTAATGCTTAAAGTCAAAACAATTATTCCAACAAAAATAGCGGTTGCCATATAACGCGAAAAACCGGTATCACCCCGAATTTTCTTCCATAAGCTTTTTGTTTTTTTTCTTCTTGCTTCATGTGCCAAACGAATAAATTTTTTCCATTCAGGCAGGGTTCTTGTTCCGATTGACCATAAAATCAAGATCAATATAATAGCAAAAAACCAGCTTTGTAAAAGCAATGCTTCAGCAAAAACACCTGTACTGAAAAGTAAAACAGTTGCTGCAGACCATAATCCCCAGCGTAAGATTGTGTCTTTTGAAATTGCTGTTATTAATAAGTTGAAATTAAAAAGTACAACAAATATTCTTAATGCATGCTCTCCCCAAAGCGATGGCGGTGTAAGAGCGAGAATGATCGCGCTTAAAAGACCTGTAATTTTACTGCTGCACATACTTCCGACACGATAGATCATTAAAACAGCCAGTACAGCCATCAATCCGTCCCAAATTCTAAATTTGCCAACCGGATAAACTGTTTTACCTTTGTACAAACTATAGAAAACTATTTGATTCAAATAGTTTAAGTCGTGTATAACCGCCTTCCTTACTGTTCTAATAATATTCTGACCTGCGACACTTGGAGCTACTGCTTCCATTCGTATCAGGTCAGCCATTTTTATATTTTTTTGTGAATATCTTATATGGCTGGCAAAAGTAAACAGCATAACACCGGCAATACTTACTATTAAAATATTTCTACTGAACTGAGAAGTTTTCATTATTTTACATTTTTGAATTTTTATATTCTCTTTTTATTACAAATGAAATCAAACTTATTCACAATCTAATCGGACGGAGGACGGTTTAATATAATACGTGAAATAGAAATATTACGATCCCATCCGCGCGAATTATTATATGTATCATTTGTAAATTCAATAATAACATCTGAAGGTTCGTTTTCAATCTTCACGTCAAACGTGTACGCGTTAAAAACTCCATTGGTTGATATTACACGCAAACTTTTGAATGTGTTATCTGCCCAAACCCTTATTTTACAAGCCGGATCAAAACCTGAAGCTTTCGCTTTTTCATAAGGCGTTCCGGCATCCCGAGCCATAATTGTCATTTTATAATCGCCGGGTATCGCCCATAACTTACCTTCAACCTGCTGATTATTAACGATTGTAAGAATACCTCCATTTTTTTTCACCGCCTTATCAGCAGTTCTCGGATGCAGCCATTCTACTGCCGGCATTTCAATAGTATTATACGACTTTAGTTTCGTTTTATTACCATCATATAAAAAGTATAGAGCATTCGCGTTATTTGTAAAATTTGAAAGAGATTCCTTGAAATATTTTTCCGCTTCT
>JAOZNZ010000248.1 GCA_029933535.1 bacterium
CTGATAATTGGTCCGGTTGTTTTTATTTCAGTAAAAAAGATGACAGAACATGGGTGCCAAAAACCTGTCTTTGGGTGAGTTGGACATTAAATATAGGCAAACTCACCGGAACAAGATGGTTATTGGGATTCATAATAGGAATGCCTGCATTCATGATCGCTGTTCTTATATTATCGATAATTATTAGAATGTGAAGATTGTATCAAATGAGGGATATTAACAGTTTGAACTCAAAAATTTTATTAGATTTTAATTTTCCGATTTATTTGATATAATAGGAAAGGAGTTTCGTTTAATTACTACGCAATTAAATTTTCAACTTAAAACGGAGGAGAAAAATGTATCGCTTACTTTCAATTACACTTCTAATAATTTTACTCGCAGGTTGTTCCGGCACCAATAGTTTAAAAATCAGCACGATTCCTTCCGGAGCAAAAATTTATGCCAATGATTCTTACATAGGAACATCACCGTGTAACGTGCCGTCAAAATGGAATGTTCTTTGGTCGGATACTGTAAGGCTGAACATTAAAAAAGATGGTTATACAGATGAAAGTCTTAACATTACAACTGAAGAAATAAGAATTATGAAAAAAAATGAAGAATACGAAGACGATTCAGAATTTGGTACAGGAAACACATTTCCTTTTACATTTAAACTTCAAAAAAAATAATAACATAATATAATAAAATGAAAAATAATAATATATCTGTTACTAAACCGTTACAGCAGGCATTCGATTGGACAAAATATGTCCTGTTTGAAAATTTCGATATTGGAAAATGGTTCATTATGGGATTTTGCGCCTGGATTGCCTTCCTTGGCGAAAGTGGTGGCGGAGGAGCAAATTTTAACAATTTTCGCGGTGGCCGCAAAGCCCATTCACTACAAAATATTTGGAATTTTGTTATCGAACATCTTATGATAATAATTTGTATTGCAGTTGCCGTTATTATAATTATCATTATTGTTACTTTAATAATGCAATGGCTTAGCAGCAGAGGCAAATTTATGTTCCTTGACTGCACTGTTAAAGATAAGGCAGCAGTTAAAGAACCCTGGCATCAATTCAAACATCTTGCAAACAGCCTTTTTATTTTCAGAGTTTTGTTTGGTTTGGCATCTTTTATTTTATTTGTCTTTGTGGCTTTTATCTCGTTTGTAATCGCCTGGCCTGATATTACGGGAAAGGTTTTCAGTGCAAATGCAATTTCATCAATTATTGTAGGAGGAACATTATTTTTCATTTTGATTACTGTAACTATAATTATTCAAAGTATTTTGTTTGATTTTATTGTTCCGATAATGTATAAGAAAAATGTTGCAATTCTTAAAGCCATTCATATTTTTAAAAATGATTTGTTAGCGGAAAATGTTAAATCTTTCATCCTTTTTTATCTGATGAAAATTCTTGTGTTTATCGCAATCGGAATTCTCGTAATTGTGGCATATTGTTTAACCTGCTGCATTGCATGTTGTCTTTTTGCAATTCCGTATCTTGGAACTGTAATTTTCCTGCCGGTAATTATGTTTAAAAGATGTTATTCCATATTTTTCCTTGAACAGTTTGGCGATGAATGGATTTTTATCACCAAACCATCGTGTGAAAATAATGAAATTTAAAATTCTGATTTGGATAGTAATAACCCAAATCTTGTGTCTGAATATCTCCGGAATCGATGTGGCAAATCATAGTTTCGAATCACCGGACGTGATCGACTATGAAAACTTTGGCGGGAATATTACCGATGGCTGGTGGTTTGTAACTTCAGGAGGTATCGCACAGAAACACGGCGGGCTTGTGTCAGGTAATGTGCCGGATGGTGAGCAGTGCAGTTTCCTTGGTTGGAGCACAGGTATCGGCAATCATGATTTAATTCAGAACATTCCCGGACCAACAATAAATAGTGATGGTTCACAAAACACACCTGGCTCTACAACTCCTTTCGAACCGGGGAAAAAATATACAATTACGTGGTGGGAAAAACAGGCTAACGGAACCGGTTCATTAACAAACCGAATTCTTATTACAAATCGCGATGCCGGTATGGGAGTCTGGAATGAAGTTGTTCTTAGTTCAACACACGAAGTGAATATATCTGCCGATGGATTCGCTACAAAATCTTTGGATTTTACTCCTGTCGGCCGCACAAATCGAATTGCATTCAGGCTTACCGGTTTGCAGGGCGCTCTTGCTATTGATAATATTTCAATTGTTTCAGCATCAAGTAACAACTGGAGCTTCGAAATGGGTACTTATCATGCTTGGACAGTTTCCGGTGATTGCTGGGGCGGAGCGCCTGTAACTACCAATTTTGAAGATTGGTTTTTCGGAACAATGAACACTAAAGGGCGCTTTTACGCAAATTCCCGCGTTGGCGGAGAACTTGCTGTCGGCACTCTCCAATCCCGAAATTTTACTTTGGAAGAAAATTACGGTGTAGCATTTCTTATCGGCGGATATTCTCGCGGGGGAACCGGACCGGGAACTGATTATAATTATGTTACGTTGAATCTTGCAAAAGACGATACAGAACTCGCAAGAGTTTATGCGCCCGGCATGACACCGAAAATGGAATGGTCGTGTCTTTGGACAAACATCGCTTTTGGAAAAGAAGTTTATGTAAAAGCCGTTGATGATGCTGCGGGAACTGCTTATGCCTGGTTCGATGTTGACGCTTTTGTCCTTGCCTCTCCTTTCAATGGCTTTGAATCCGGCAGCTTCGGCGGTTGGAAAAAATCAGGCACTGCTTTTGGTAACGAACCAAGTGATAATGATACCGGTGCGGGTATCGGCGGTTGGAACAGTAATTATTATGCTCTCAGCCTTTCAGGCGGAGAAATTGCCACTGGGTCTCTTCGCTCGGAAAATTTTACTTATCCCACAAATTCGTATGTTCAATTTCTTATCGGAGGATATTCCCATGGTGGATCCGGTCTGGGAACAAATTACAATTATGTTACGCTGAATCTTGCAAATGATGACTCTGAACTCGATAGAAAATATGCGCCGGGAACAACTGCCACAATGTCAACTTCCGTTCTTATTGCTGCGTCATCGTACTACGGCAGGGAAGTATATATTGAAGTTATTGATGATTGCGCGAATGGCACATTTGCCTGGCTGTCAGTTGACGAATTTAAAATAATAATACCTGAACCGGGATTTTTATGGATTATTGTATTAATTCCCCCTTTTTTAAAGGGGGGCAGGGGGATCTTTTATGGATTATTGTCCTAACGAAGTAACATGTACTCATGTTCAACGCCAAACGTCTAACTAGTGTCTGGCCGGGATCTTCGCTATCGCTACGACATTTATCATTTGTTATTTAAGAAAATTATTTTGAGTACAAAAAAACTCGAAGAGTTAGAAGATGATTTAGAGTTTCGAATAGTAATGACAAATCGGCATGATTGGTCAAGTTAAATAATCAATATAATTAAGAATTTTAATCTGTTTTGTGTAAGAAATTGTTTCGCCTTCATACAGCAGACAGCCATTGTTAAAATATTGTTTTAAATTTTCAAGATGCTTTATCATTCGCGGACGAAAAGTGTGAGATTTTTTAATTTCAATAAATTCCATGACACTTTTTTTGTCTATAAGCAAATCTACTTCAACACCATGATTCGTCCGATAATAATAAAGAGAAGAATGAGCATTTGAATGTAATTCTTTTTTATAAATCTCTGAAATAATGTAGTTTTCAAAAATGTGTCCGGCAAGAGGTCCCTGCTCGTATAATTTAAAAGTTTCAACGCCGGTTAAATAAGAAACAACTCCTGTGTCATAAAAGAATAATTTAGGACGTTTGGTAATTTGTTTCCCGAAATTTTTATAATAAGGCGGCAAAAGAAAAATTATGTATGAAGTTTCTAAAATTGAAATCCAGCGTTTTATCGTTGGGACGCTCACCCCTATTTGATTAGCAAAAGATGTCATATCAAGGATTTGAGAAACATTTGCCGCAAGCATTTGCATAAAACGCCGAAAGTCACGCAAATCTCCTATGTTACTTAGTTGGCGTAAATCACGATTGATGTAAGTTTCAATGTAAGAGGCATACCAGTCAAACCATAACCGATATTTTCGAGTAACCAATTCCGGAAAAGCGCCTTGATAAATTGATGGAGACAAATTCTTAATCTCATCATATTGAAAAGGAAGCAAAGTAAGTAAGCCAATACGTCCTGCCAGGCTCTCAGTTATTTTTTCCATCATCATAAATTGACTTGAACCTGTTAAAATAAATTTACCATAGTTGTTTCTGTCTTTGTCAACTTCTATTTTCAAATAATTGAATATTTCCGGTGTTTTCTGAACTTCATCAATAATTATTTTATCAGAATATATAGTCATAAATTTGTTTGGATCATTATAAAATTGCTGAACAATTCTGTTGTCATCCATTGAAATGTACCGGTACTCTTTTAAACAAGATAAAAGCAAAGTTGACTTGCCTGATTGTCGCGGACCCGTAATCGCAACAATAGGGAAAGCGGTAATATATTTTTTAAGAGTTGACTCAATATTTCTGTGAATATATTTCATGTTTTGTATATTTTTAACATTTGATATTAATATTATACGAATATTGTTTGTTTTTTGCAAGCGGTAACGGAATTAAGAATACATAACAATTTAATTTTAATTTTTTTGTACTCAAAATAATTTTCTTCTTCCAATAATCAATTAAAAATCCCCCTTGCCCCCTTTAAGAAAGGGGGAATTAATACAAGAATCCAAATCCATAGAATTCCCGGTTCCGGTAAAATGTTGTTTGTGCTGATAGATGGATATAAAAAGAAGTTCGTTGAAATATTTCCGTCAGGAAAAAGTCCGAAAGATATATCTGAACTCTGTTCTCCAAAAGTAATTCGATGCACTAAAATTGTTTCCGAAGAATAAAGACTAATACTTTCCCCCAACCCAGACAACTTAAACGACATATGATAAGGTCCCTGATTTGTTTCTTCATCCGCCCATAAAACAAAAAAGCTTTCAGGTAAAATATTTGTAATCGGGATTGACCATTTGGCCGGTAAAAGAACATCATCGCTTAAAAACATTCCTCCAATTTCCGCCACATTGGTTCCGAAGTTATAAAGTTCAATCCAGTCGTCAAATTCGCCGAATTCATCCGTGCCCTGTGTGTCGTTAAGTGCCAGAAGCTCATTTATAACAATAGTTTGAGACGTTTCAACTGCAAGAGAAATTATTGTGATTTCGTCTGTTGCGATTATATTATTTTGAAAGTCATGCGCGACAAAAACAAGATGATTAGTTCCCGGAACGAGTGGAAGTTCTGTTTCCCAATTTTTCATTGCATGCCAATCAAGCGAAAGATTTTTACCGTCAACTGTTATTTCATCAACATTTATCCACGCGCTGCCGGCAACAGTTTTAAATAGTGTATCTACAGTACAATTTGTAGTTGTAATCGAAAAAGGTGTTTCAGTTCCCACTTGCG
>JAOZNZ010000249.1 GCA_029933535.1 bacterium
GTTTGTTGTTTACTGTTTACTTTAAATTCTTTCGCATTTACCAATTATGTATGGCGGAGCAGCGCAACGCCTGCAGTTCCTTATGACACCTGGGAAACTGCCGCGCATAATATTCAGGATGCAGTGAATCATGCTATTGAAGGCAATGTAGTTTTGGTAACCGGTGGAGTTTATACTCTTTCGGATAATATTATGTTAGCCACAAACAACATTATTTTAAAGAGTATGAATGGAGCTGAAAATACTGTTATTGATGGAAATTTTGTTGATAACTGCATTTATTTACGCGGGAATTCTGTCATTGATGGTTTTCTTATCAGAAATGGGATTTCGCCGGGAAGCGGTGGAGGGATTTTGGTGCAAGGTTATGGGACAGTGTTGAATTGTATTTTAACAAATAATGTTTCGCAAGATACAACTTATGGCGGCGGAGCAATTTATGCATACAGCGCCTTAATTTCCAATTGTTATTTTAAAGGAAACGAAGCAGTTATGGGTGGCGGAACTTTTCTGAAGTATAATAATGTTATAAAAGACTGCGTTTTTGAAGATAACCGTGCCGTAAATGGCGGAGCGGTATTTTGCAACAATGATAGCACGGTTTCAGATTGCATAATCAGAAATAACAGCTCCGGTTATGGTGGCGGAGGATATATTCATAAAGGAAATGCAATATTTGAGAATAGTACAATAATCGGAAATTCATCAGATAATGATGGAGGAGGAATTTTTGTTTTTAGTGCTACCGGCGATGCAATAGTTACTCTTAAAAATGTAAATGTAATTTCTAATCTGGCAAAAAGTACAAGCGCAACTACTGCTGTAGGAGGTGGAGGAATAGGATCTTTTTCCGGCTCGGAAATAAATATTACAAACTGTTTGTTTGACAGTAATGTCAGCAGTAATTATGGTGGTGCTATAAGTGTTTACGCATCGCGATTAAATATTGGCAGTGATTTCACAACATTTCCTCCTTTAACACAGCCGCCAAACAGATTTTTTAATAATTATGCTCCTAATGACAGGCAGGGGGGCGCGATTTTGATTTCCGGCGGTTCTTTTGCTTCTGTAAAAGACGCGACATTTACAAATAATTTTGCCGGTGGATTTGGCGGCGCGAGTTATGTCTATAATGGCTCCACTTGCGATTTTGTAAATGTTATTATCGCACATAATAGTTCAGCAAAGTCCGGAGATGGAGTTCGCGTTGCAGCCAATTCTGTTTTGCGAATGTTGAATTGTACTGTTGCTGATAACAAGGAAGATGGAGTAATGGTGGCAGCTTCTTCCGATCTTTCAATGACGAACTGTATTGTTTGGGGACACAGTTTAACAGAAGTCAGCGATGGTGAGGATGTACAATACAGTGATATTGAGGGAGGATATACCAATGGCATTGGTAATATTAATGCCGCCCCGGCATTTTTGCCTGATTCGTATGAGCTTTCAGGCCTTTCCCCGTGTATTAATACAGGGATCAACGTTGGCGTGGAATTCGATTGTATTGGTGAATTACGACCACTGCTTGGCGGATATGATTTAGGAGCTTATGAAGTAGTACCTGAAGGTGGAAGTGTACTGCTTTTTGGAATTTTTATTTTATTTTTTGAGAAAATAAAATTAAAATTATAATCGGTAGATGGAGTGTGTGATTCTAATGTTGATTAAAGAACGACTTTGGTGCAATGGAATTTATTCTAACAGGAGAAAATTAAAAGCATAAAAGTCGTCATTATGAATAAAATTTAGTCATAAAATTAACTAAAGTGTGCTAAATTTAATTTGCGATTTTTATAAATTGCAAAAGAAATTTCCACTAAACCAAAAAGGAAAAAGCCATGAAAAAAATACTGTATTTACTGATTTTAACATTTGCTTTAACAATTGGCAACATATTTGCTGATGTAAAAAATATTTCAAATGGGACAATTTACTCCACTGTGACTAATGCTGTACAGGCGGCAACCCCTGGAGACACGCTTCTTGTTTCCACCGGTGTTTATTACGAAGCGGTGAATATTTATAATCAGGATTTGCTTATAGACGGAAAATACAACGATGAATTTTCCGCTAAGATTCCTGATGGCAAAACCATAATTTCTGCACCGCATGAAATTATTTGGTACTCCGGCTCTGTTTTTGATATTACAAATTCTACTGTTACGCTTATAAACATTGAAATTACAGAAGGTGGTTTTGGAATAGCTGTAAGCGGTTCAGGGGGAGGAATTGATATTCGCCACGGAAGCGATGTAACATTATTCAGCTGCTTGGTTTACACAAATTTTTGTCGTGGAAACGGTGGTGGGATTTATGTTTATGATTCTACTCTTTTTACAACAAACACTCTTGTTTTTGGAAATAATGCTTATGCCGGCTCTTATGTTTTTGGAGATAATGGGTGCGGTGGTGGTATTTATGCCAATAATAGCCAAGTTGACTTGTATAGCTTCTCTAAAATCTATAATAATATGGCGAGAAGCCAAGGTGGCGGACTTCGCCTTAAAAATTCTGAGGCGACTTTGGTTGTCTCTTATGTTTTTGATAATTCTGCTGATGAAGGTGGCGGAGTTGCTGCTGATTCAAGCTCTTATAGACAACTTGCGGCTTCAGGTATTAACAACAATCTGGCAAGCAGTAAAGGCGGCGGAATTCTTCTTGAAAATAATTCCACCGGTACTGTTTCCGGATTTAGAGTTTATGTTGGATATGCTCATGCGGAAGATGGGCCGAATATTGTTACAAACGGAAACGGCGGCGGAGTTTATGTTGCTGATTCTGTTTTTATATTAACAAACGAGGCAGGCATTGCTCATAATATCGCTTCGGGCAGCGGTGGAGGTATTTTTGCTACTAACGGCTTTTTAGTTGTTACTCACGCAGAAATTGGCATAATACACGATGCTTTTACTAATTCTGCTGAATATGGTGGTGGAATTTTTGCCAGAGAGTCTTCATTAAATATTACTAATAGTGTAATTGCGCATGGTTATGCGGATGAAGGTGGTGGAATCGTATTAGCTAATTGTTCAACTGTTATAGAAAATTCGAAAATCGTTAAAAACTATGCGATAAATGGAATGGGCGGTGGAATTTTAATGGGAGGTACTAATATCTTTTATGCTTCTCAATCATCTTTTAATAATAATTTTGCTTCGGCTAGTGGTGGTGGGGTGACTCTTATAACGGAACTTGGAAATGTTAATTTTGAGTCTTGTTCGATTATTAGTAATGTTGCCGGAAGCGCCGGCGGCTTACTGTCTCATTTTGGAAGTTCAGCAACTATTTCCGGTGCGTCAGTTATTAATCATAATATTGCAAAGAATGTAGGTGGAGGTCTTGCATCTTTTTATTTTAGCGCAATACATTTGAAAAATGATGGAATGGCGCCGCTCGTTATTCAGGGTAACATTGCTACAAATCACGGTGGCGGTATTTACGGTGATTATTTTGCATCTATTAGCGCTGAAGGCAATATTTTGATTGGTAACAACATTTCTTTGCAAAATGGCGGTGGAATTTATTTGACTAATAATTGCTCGCTTTCTACTACTAATTCGGGATATTTTTCTCCACGGGTTTTTGCTAATTCTGCTGAAGGAAGCGGTGGCGGTATTTTTATTGCGGGCTCTAATTCTGTTGCAAATTTGTATAGAGCTATTATTGGCGGAGAGAATATTGGGAATGTCTGCAATGATAATTACGGTAGTGCAAATGGAGGTGGCGGGATTGCTATCCGGGAATCTGCTACTGTTAATGCTATAAATTGTGTTTTTGAGGATAATTCTTCTTTAAACTCAGGTGGTGGAATTTATCTTGGTACAAATGGTACTTTAAATATGAGTTGTAATAATGAAACTCAGCACAAATCTTACCTTTATAATAATTCCGCTAAAAATGCCGGTGGGGGGATTTTTGCAAAATCAGCTAATGAACTCACGATTGAAAATACGACTGTTGTAAGTAATAAAACTCAAAACGGTGCCGGCGGTGGGGTTTATATTAATCAAACTTCTAATAAACTTGTTAATCTCGTTATTGCGCAAAACGATGGAGGATTTCCTTCGGGCGCTGACGGGATTTTCTTTTATAAATGCCCTAAATCAGAAATGCTGCAATGCACTATTGCTGATAATGACCGGATAGGAGTTATGAATAATTCTGGAGGACCGGTTAATATGGCGAACTGCATTGCTTATGGGCATTCTGTAAGCCAGATTTGGCCAAACGCGGAAATTAACACTATTTTTTCCGATGTGCAAAACGGTTATCCGGGTGTTGGAAATATTGATGCCAATCCGCTTTTTACTGATATTACAAACTTTAATTACAGAATTGTAGTCGGCTCGCCTTGCGAAGATTTTGGCATGAATTTGCCTTCGGTTACAAACGATCTCGATGGAACTTTTCGTCCACAGGGAAGTGGTTGGGACATGGGAGCTTTTGAAGTTATCCCGGAACCCGGTATATTTTTGATTTTAAATTTTGGATTTTTGATTTTATTTATTATCAAACGTCGAGGGTTGAGCGTATGATTTCTATTTATTCCCGACGCCCTTTGGGGCCGGGATCTTTGCTATCGCTACGACATTTATTATCGAAGGAAATTAAAATCATAGATTTAAATTTTAAATTTTATCTTTCTTAACGAATAACGCCCGAAACTCTCCGGGCGCTTCGCGAATAACGAATAACGAATAACGAATAACGAATAACGAATAACGAATAACTATTAACAAACAAACAAAACTATGAAAAATCAAAAATCTAAAATTATTTTACTGCTCACTGCCTACTGCCTACTGTTTACTGCTTCATCCTTTGCTCTTATAACTAACATCAATTCCGGTGCTACTTTTGGCACAATAGTTGGGGCGGTTGCTGCCGCAACATCCGGTGATACTTTACTTGTTTCTACCGGTTTGTACAGTTATTCTACTTTGGAAGTTAAAAACAAAAACCTGTCAATTCTTGGAGGATATTCTCCTGATTTTTCCGCACAGATTTCGTTTACCGATACAGTTTTTGACGCGCAAACCCGTTGTATCGAATTTTCTCGTTCTACTTCTTTGGTAAAAAGAATAACTTTTGCCCGATCTACACTCGGAATGGGGGTTTTTGAGAATTCTATTGTAACTGCGCTGCTTTGCAGAATAGAAAATAATATTTCGGAGAATTCGGCAGGTGGATTGTTTGTTCACAACGCAACACTTGTGCTTAGTGGTTCTGTTGTTGAAAATAATTCCGCGACAAATACCGGCCACAATGGTGTCGGTGGTGGTGCTTCTGTTTCAGGCTGGGGAAAACTTATAGTAATGGAATACAGCCGAATTTGCAATAATTACGCTGCTACAAAAGGCGGAGGTATTTTTGTTTATGGCGATGATGCTTATGTAGAAATTAAAACCGAATCTTATATTTCTGGTAATACTGCTGGAGAAGATGGCGGTGGGGTTTATCTTGAAGGTGGAAC
>JAOZNZ010000942.1 GCA_029933535.1 bacterium
AAACAGACATTAGGTCGCCGGGGACCCGAAACTCTCCGGGCGCGGCGGCGACCCTCCAAGTCAAATCGACCAACTCAAATTTTCGGGAAATGTATTTTACTTCCCCAACTCCCGGCCATGCAAATCTGCCGGGAGCTTCTGATTTAGGACCTGTAATTAAGTTTCCGGGGCATTTCCCAAAAATTCCGGAAATTTCCGACAGTATTATTGTCACCGCTCAAATCACAAAAACTTTTCACGATGTTTTAAGCGCCGAACTACATTACAAAGTTATGTTCGGCTCTGATAATACACTGCCAATGTATCAGGCAGAAGGCAATATTTATACATCAACAATTCCAGCCGGTGTTGCTGCATCCGGCGAAATGGTTCGATATTTTATTACCGCTGAAGATGTATCAAACAACGTTTCCCGCTTCCCGCTTTTTGCAACGACAAATTCCGATGAGTATCTCGGAACTGTTATTAACGACCAATCAATTCAAACTAACATTAACATTTATCATTGGTTTGTTGAAGACACTAACGCGGCAGATACATTGGCTGGAACCAGATGTTCTCTTTATTTTAACGAAAGATTTTATGACAACATTTTTTGTCGATTACGCGGCAATACTTCCGCGCATTACAAACTTAAAAAAGTTCCGCATAAAATTGAATTTAATTCCGGAAACTATTTTAAATTTTCTGAAAGCGAACCAAAAGTTGACGAAATAAATATTATCGCGATGTACAACGATGGAAGCTACATGCGCGATTATCTTTCCTGGGAAGTTTTTCGTGATTCCGGTTCGCCTTACTGCTATAATTATTACATTAATTTAAGACAAAATGCAGAGTTTCACAGCCTGGCTATGTTTGTCGAACAAATTGACGGCGATTATCTGAGAAGAAATAATTTGCCTGACGATTGCAGCCTATACAAAATCAACGATGTGGAAATTGCCTGGCTTTACAACACAAACGGTTTTGAGAAAGTGCGTCCTAAAGACAATGATTTTTCTGATTTCCAGGAATTTGTTACCGGTCTGACTTCCGGCTCGAAAAATGATAAATCAGTTTTCCTTTATGATAATCTTAACATCCCGGAAGTAGTAAATTTTCTCGCTGTCGGAAAAGTTCTGCAGGCTTATGATTTAAGGCACAATAATATCAGAGTTTATCACGATCTTCTTGAAAAAAATGAATGGAAAATTTTGCCGTGGGATCTCGATTTGACTTTCGGGCATGTATGGGCAGGCTCCAACACTTTCGGCAACAATGATTACTGGCGGGATGAAACCTGGTACGGGCGGGGGGCTTCAAGTCCTTATTGGGATTGGTCTAACGCGCTTTTTGGTCTAATTTATGAACTACCGGGATTTAGCAATATGTTTGCAAGAAGGT
>JAOZNZ010000943.1 GCA_029933535.1 bacterium
TTTGTTCCCGCAACACCTCCGCCGATAATCACAACTTTTCCTTTTTTAATTCCCGGCACTCCGCCAAGCAGAACACCTCGTCCGCCAAAAGGTTTTTCAAGATATTTAGCGCCTTCCTGAACAGACATTCTGCCGGCAATTTGAGACATTGGAATTAAAAGCGGGAGCGAGCCGTCTTTTTCTGTCAAAGTTTCATACGCAAAACCAAAGATCTTTTTATCTAACATTGCCTGAGTAAGTTTCTTGGATGCAGCAAAGTGAAGATAAGTGTAAAGGATTTGCCCTTCGTGGAATAAATCATATTCTTCAGGAAGCGGCTCTTTAACTTTTATAATCATATCGACATCATCAAACAACTTTTTTTTATCGCTTGTAATTTTGCAGCCGTTATTTTTATAATCTTCATCTGAAAAACCGATTCCCATACCGGCGCCGGATTCAACAATAACTGAGTGACCGTTATCGATATATTCTTTTGCGTTGCCGGGCATCAAACCTACTCTGTATTCTTCTTTTTTTATTTCTTTTGGTATACCTATTTTCATTTTCTTAAGTTTGTAATTGTTATATTAATATTTAATTTTTTAAGTTTATTTATTATTTTTTTATCAACTTTATCATCAGTAATTATATTTTGTATCGAAGTAATCGGCGAAAACATATAAAATGAATCTTTTCCTATCTTAGATGAATCGCACAATAAATAATTAACACTCGACTTTTCTATTATCTTTTGTGTAATTTCTCCCTCCTGTTCATCATAAGAACTCAAACCGTTTTCTATAGTTAATCCATTCGCGCTAATAAACGATTTATGAATATGATATTCGTTTAAGTTTTTTAACGCCATACTGCCATAAACCGACTTGCGTTCGTGAATTATCTTTCCCCCAATCAAAGTCAAATGTATGTTTTTGTGATTGATAAGTTCCGAGATAACCGGAAGTGAATTTGTAATTACGCGCAACCCTTTTTTATTTTTAATATATTTACAAATTTTATGTAGTGTTGTTCCGCAATCAATAAAAATAGTATCGTTGTTTTCTATAAAGTCCGCAGCTTTACGACAAATCGCGTCCTTTTCCTCTTCCATTTCTTTTAATCGTTTGTCAAAAGCAAAAATATTTGTTATTGCTTCCGATTTTACCGCGCCTCCGTATTTTCTAATCAAAAAACCTTTTTCTTCTAATTCGTTCAAATCGCGCCGAACAGTCATTTTAGTAATGTCCAACTGTTTGGCAATGTCAGAAACTTTAACGAAATCTTCTTCTTCAATTAAGTTTAATAGATATTTTTTTCTGTTTTCTTTTATCATTTTTTTCCTTTTGTGTTTTTTGTTAACATTATTTGGTCAACGCCAATTAAAGAATTAGAAGATAATACAT
>JAOZNZ010000008.1 GCA_029933535.1 bacterium
GCTCAATTACTGTGAATTTTGATGGAGCAGCAATGCCTGAACTTTTTACTGACGCAGCACAAGCGGCTTTTGACGGCGTAATTTACACAATCGGCTGGAATGAATGGAACGACCGAGTACAATATTGGGGCGGAACAATAAGCGGAGTTCCTCTTGCCGGAATCTGGAATTATGGAAGCTGGGGCATTGACCAGCTCGAAACTAACGGCATGAAATATATTTTTAAAGGCGACCTGATGAACGAATACGAAATAGATGCGCGGTGTACTGTCAGATATTCTAACGCTAATGCTAACCGTCGACTTGGGATTATGCCGGTTGCTATTGATGCAAATAATTATATGGTTGCAGAAGTTGATCCTGCAACGACTGAACTTGTTGTTTGGGGATTTACGAATGGTGTTGCATTTTTTGAAAGTAATACTGCAATAACTTACAATCCGACTCCGGGAAGCTGGAATATCCGTGCAGCAAAACTCAGTGACAAAGTCATTCTTTTTGTTAACGGCAAAGAATTAAAAATAGTGAATATCGGTTTTGCGGCATCACAGGTTGCTCTTGTAACAGAGAATCAGGACGCGATTTTCAGTACAATCCTCGTTTACGAAACTAAAGATAAAACTTTGCCGACACCGTGGCATGGAACGGACCTTGGATCGGTAAATTATCCCGGCAGAGTAGATTTCACCGAGGATTTTATTACAATTAATGCAAGCGGTTGGCATTTTTGGGATACTACAGATGAAGGATATTTCGTTTATCAGCAAATGAATTCCGATAAAGAAATTATAGCTAAGGTAGAAATGGCCGACCCGGCAAATTATTGGTCGAAAGCAGCAGTAATGATTCGCGAGAGCCTTCAATCTAATTCAGCTATGGTTTATCTCGCTCTTTCCAAACATGCCGCAGACAATACTAATTGTGTCCAATTAATCTGGCGTGGGGGAACCGGCTGGGGAACAGGTGTTACTGAAATAAATAAGCATAAAATTTTTCCTTCTTACATAAAACTTGTTCGAATGGGAAATGTATTTTCGGCTTACTGGTCGCGTGATGGAGAAAACTGGGAATTAGTTGGAGCAGAAATGATTGATAATATTAATCAGAATTGTTACATCGGACTTGCCGTTTCAGCAGAAAACAGTGATAGATTTACCGGTGCTGTATTCAGTGATGTAAAAATTAACAATGTTCCGGAGCCTGTAATTCCGGTATTAGCAGGATTGATTGCAATCGCTTTTTTCAGAAAAAGAGTAAGACGCACTTCCCAGTGCGTCATTCCTAACAAACCTTTTTAGAGTCACCCTAATTTCAAAATTGATAATAACCAATTGTTTTGATATAATAAGGACTCACTTTAAAAATAAGTTGGTTATTTTTGAGTGGATCTAATGATTATTATTTACAAAATGTCTTTTATGAAATTGAAATTTAATATTACTTGCTTTTTATTCGTTGCCGGAAGTTTGTTGTTTGTAGGATGTAACTCTGACTCTGCTGAAAAAGGAGTCGGGAATTCTCCCGATATTCTTCTTATTACTATTGATACTTTACGCGCCGACCGCGTTGGTTATATTTCAGGCGATGCGTCATCCAAAACTCCTAATATTGATTCTATAGCTTCAAAAGGAATGGTTTTTAACAAGGCTTATACTTCCGTACCGCTGACTTTACCGTCTCACGCGTCAATATTCACCGGACTGCATCCATTGCAACTTGGGATCCACAAGAATATGCCGATAACATTATCACCCGAAATTCCGACATTTACAACAATGTTAAAGAAGAAAGGTTATCAAACAATTGCGGCAATAAGTTCTGAAGTTTTATCTTCTAAAACAGGAATTAATCAGGGATTTGAAAAGTATAATGACCCGTATGAAATTTACGGAACACAAAAACAAGGCGGGAGAATTGCTGAAAAAACAATTTCTGCCGCAATAAAATTACTCGAAAAACAAAATGAAAATAAACCCGTTTTCCTTTGGGTGCATCTGTTCGATCCTCATGACCCTTATACACCGCCGGAAAGTTATCAGCGTAAAGGTGAATCCTTGTATGATGGAGAAGTACGTTACTCTGACGAATGGGTAGGCAGGTTGGTAAAATCCTGGAATAAATTTTGCCGAAAAAAAGATAATATGATTATAATTACCGCCGACCATGGTGAAGGACTTGGTGAGCACGGCGAAAAATATCATGGTCATTTTTTATTTGATACTACATTGCACGTTCCTTTAATAATTTCCGGTTCGGATATAAAACCTGAAATCAGAGATGATATTGTATGCCTATATGATATTTGCCCGACAGTTTTAAAATACTGCGGTGCAAAAAACCTGGAAGAAGCTGAAAGTCCGGCAATTGATTTGTTGTCAAAAACAAAACGTGAAATCCCCGTCCTTTCAGAAACTCAATATCCCGAAATGCTAAACATGAATATCAGCCGTGGTTACGCAATTCGGCAGAAAGATTTGAAACTTATTTGTCAGCCCAAACCGGAAAAGTTTAATTTATTGATAGACCCGTGCGAGCTGCATCCAATTTATACAAATACCACAAAATTAAAAGGACTTTTGTTCGATATCGTCAAAAACCTTCGCGCGGCACAACCAAAACTTAATCTAATGGATGATGAAACTATTTCCATGATATCCTCTCTTGGTTATATAGGTTCTCAACCTCCTGAAAAAATATCGCCTGATGCTCCTGTTTTTCCACACCCGGACTGGATGTCTCCAAGCCGGGCAACAAATTTTATCGATCAGGCGGAAAAAATGTTTCGGATGCCTGAAGAATCGGATGAGCGTTTTGCCATGATGGAAAAATGTTATAAAATTGATCCTGAAAATGAATTTGTAATAAAAGGTTTGGGAAGCTTGCTTTGCAGACGCGGGAAATATGCTGAAGCGGTAACTTTATTCGATAAGATTACTCCGGAAAGTGTATTGCAATCAAAAATGTTTTACGATATGGCACTTGCTTACGCGAAACAAGGAAGAAAATCAAATGCTTTTGTTTGCGCGGAACTCGCTGTGAAAAGATGCCCGGATATGCATCTTTCTTATCAGGCTATGGCAATAGCCAATCTTGGCTCCGGTAAATTTGAAACTGCAAAATCCAATGCATGGAAAGCAGTAACTTTAGCGCCGCGCAACAAATCGGCATGGAATAATTTCGGACTTATAAACAACGTTACAAAAAATTATGAAGAAGCATATAAAGCTTTTTCCACTTCTATGGCATTGACAGACACAAACGACCAGAAATGCGTGATGAAGTTCGGACGAACATGTATGTTCATGAAAAAATTTGATGAAGCGGAATGGGCGTTTAAAAAAGCAATTGAACTTAATCCGAATAATGATAGTGCGAAAAGATATTTGAAAAGAATGAAGTAACGCAAGCACGTCGCGCGGACGTCACCGTCCGCGAGCTTAGAAAAAAACAAACTATGAAAAAAATATTTAAATTCAATTTCTTTTGCCATTATATTGATCCGGGAACCGGGGGGGTTGTTTTTGGTTCTATTGGTCCTTTTATTGCCGTTGCTGCCGGTTTTCTATTGGCTTTTCTCGCAATCTTCCGCCAGTATTTAAAAATTATGCTTTATAGAATTTGGAAATTTAAATGGCTTGTTCTTATTTTACTGATTGTATTATCCATCGCAATGTATTTTTTTCTCAATACAACACAAAAAAAAAATATGCACTTTAAAAAAATCCTCGTTGTCGGTATAGACGGTCTTGATCCGGATATTTGCCGTGAACTCCTTCAAGCCGGCAAAATGCCGAATCTTCAGGCTCTGATTTCAAACGGAACTTTTAAAGATTTACAAATAATTAATCCGGCGCAAAGTCCTGTTTCGTGGAGCTGTCTTGCCTGCGGTGTTAATCCCGGTAAACACGGGATCTTTGATTTTATACATCGCGACCCGAAAACCTATCTTCCGAGATTATCGATTTGTTCACCATCATCCCGTGGATCAACTTCTCTGAAAAATGATTTAAAAGCTGAACCATTTTGGAATTATACTTCAAAAGCCGGGATACCAACAACAATAATCCGCTGGCCGGTGACTTTTCCACCTGAAAGAATTACCGGTGAAATGCTTTCCGGGCTTGGCGTGCCTGATGTATGCGGTATGCTGAATTCCTATCGATTTTTCACCACTCAACCTGAAAAGTGGCCGGAGAGTAAAAGTCTTAAGAGAATTATTTTAAGTGAAAAATCTTTTTCGGGAAAAATACCAGGACCTAAAAAAAGTTTCGGTGATAATGTTGAGATAGAATTCACAGGGGAAATATCACCGGAGAATTCTTCAGTTTCTTTTCAAATCCAAAATACTAATTTAATAGTCAAGCAAGGTGAGTTTTCTCCTTTTATTAACCTTAATTATAAAGTAGGTCTGCTGAAGAAAATTAAAGCAATATGCACAATTTATGTAAGTAAAATCCCGAATAATCCGGATGAACCTTTGGAACTTTATTTCTCATCACCTGAAATCGATCCGCGTGACCCGGCATTAAAAATTACAGAACCTCCTGAATTTTCAAAAAAACTTTCAAAAGAAATCGGAACTTTTCATACTCTCGGAATTGCTGAAGATATTAACGCGGCAAAAGTAGGCCACCTGCCCCTAAACGCTTTTTTCGAGCAGTGCAGAACCGTTGACGGTGAACGAATGAAAATGCTGGAATATGAACTAAGTAAATTTTCTTCCGGCGTTCTTGCTGTTGTTTTTGACACATCGGACAGATGGCAGCATATTGGATGGCGGGGTTCCGCGTTAACTCCAGGCAAAGAAAATCAGGGCCCTATTGTTAATGAATATTATGAACTTTACGCCGATAAAATATTTGGAAAGATCAGAGAAGCAATTGATAGTGATACTGCTCTCATAGTTTTTTCCGACCATGGATTCACAAGTTTTGAGCGGGCATTTAACATGAACAATTGGCTTGTAGAAAATGGTTATATGACGATTAAAGGAGATTTAAGCGAAAAAGACAGTGCTTTGTTTAAAAAAGTAGATTGGAGCAGAACTAAAGCATACTGCCTTGGCTTTTGTGACGTTTACCTTAATATAAAAGGAAGAGAAAAAAATGGAATCATTGATGAAAAAAATGCAGCAGCTTTGAAAAACGAAATTTCAAACAGACTTAAACAATTTATAGATCAGGATACTAAAATTGCTCCCGTGCATGAAGTTTATGATGCTAATCAAATTTATTTCGGTGAATATCAAAAAGACGGCCCGGATTTGGTTGTTGGGTTTAAACCGGGATATAGAATGGGATGGCAAACAGCCATAGGCGGCTTGGCTGATAAGATTTGCGAAACGGAAGAAAGTGAATGGAAGGGTGATCATCTTGTTGACGCGAGTTTTGTATCCGGCACATTTCTTGTGAATTTTCCGGTTATTTCAAAACAACCGCGAACAGTTGACATTGCCCCAACAATACTTGGATTGTTAGGATTAAATATACCGGCAGACATGGACGGAGTGTCACTTTGGGAAAAAGAAAGTTTTGGAGCGCAGTAATAAAGACTCGTGCAAAAGTTAGATAAAACCAGCGAGTCATTTACTGCAACGGTTGCTTTAGCAACAGAGATTTCTGCATAAGTCCACAAGCTCAAATTCAAATCAACATCGCCCCCTTTACCAAAGGGGGAATGCTTGCCGGCTGCATTTCTTTGAATTCGCGTCCTGTTGCATTTTCAGATATTAAATGATATAATTTGTGGTTAATTAATAAAATAACAAACCCAAGGAGGAAGAAATGAAAAAAAATGTGATCACTTTTTGTTGCGCAATCGCGCTAATCTCTGCTGCCTTTGTAACTCCGGCATTTGCCGACATTACCGGAAGCACATTAACACCAACAACAAAATATGTTCCCGGTGAAACAAATACTCTTGTTTTCAGATGCGATGCTGTAACGCCTGATTTCGAGTATATGTACACTGTTGTAGTTAACTATCTTGCCGGTATGGATGTCCTGAGCGGAGAATCTGCATATGGACAGGTTAACGGTGGTTCCTTTAGTTATAATGGAGCTGTTGGTGATGCTGCTATAGCCCGCTGGGACAGCGATGAAAATCTCGGCGCAGGATATGGAAGCCTTGTTAACGGCGAATCCGGATTTTTTACTAATGAAGTAATTATTAGCCCTTCAGTAGTAGGCGATCAGGTTCTTACCTATTACTTGTTCGGTGATGGTTATGCAGCAGCCCCGCACGCTTTAACAAACACACTAACCTTGGTAGACGTAAACTCTTTTGTTTCTAATCCGCCAACTGCTGTAACTGATGCAGCTGCACCTGTAACCTGGGATTTTGCTATTTTACGCGGTGTTGCTAATCCAAACGAAATTCCTTCAGTTGGATATTTCGAATATGGTGTTGATACAAGCTATGGTTCTGTAAGTCCTCTATATAATCTTGGTGATGGAGCTACAGATGTAAACGTACCTTTTACAACTTCGGAATTGACTCCCGGCTCGATGTATCATTGTCGTTTTGTCGCTTATAATGAAGTAGGCACAAATTACGGTTCAGACGTAGTATTTACTACAACCGTTTCTCCCGTGAGAAGTCCGTCAATGTTGTTTCAACCTTTAGACATTTATAGCGGTGTCGCTGCATGTCAGTTAGATTCAACACAGCCTTTTGATGCTCGTGCTGCAGACGATTTTATGTATACAGCTCCTGCTGACTATCTTTATCAGGTAAGATGGTGGGTAGCTGAATGGAATGGCGCTCCGCCTTACGTTCAACCTTCCGCGTTCAATATCTATCTTTATACAAACTATCCAGGCGGTGCCGGATGTTATCCGACCAATGTTATTAAATCATGGAACATTCCGGTTGCAGAGTGCAACGAAGAACTCTTTGACGCCGATACAGGAACTTATAGTTACTGGGCAGAACTAGCTCCGAGATACAAACCGCAAGTCGGTGTTCATTATTGGTTGACTATTCAGCCGGTACTTGATTTTGCACCGCAAGCAGGATTGAAATTGGCTGCTACAGATGTTAATCTTTGTGTAGCCATGCAGATATTTGACCTTGCTGGTCTTCCCGATTGGACACCTCTTTCCAGCGGCTCGGATATTGCCTATGTTATTTATCCGAATCCAGTTCCTGAGCCAACCATTCTTTTTGCTTTGATAGCGGGATTATTATTATTAGCAAAAAGAAAATGAAATAAATATTGATTATATTTAAAATGTAATATTAAGAGCCGGGATTTTTATCTCGGCTCTTTTTTAATCATATTGTTTTGTATTTACAAACCTACGGCGTTGCCGCAGGCTACGATGAACAATCTTTTCAAGGTTGATTTATTAATGACTTTGTCCTTCTTGTGATTGGATATATATTTAAAACATGAAATTCCAATTATAATTGACTCAAAAAGGTTTTTCTGCTATAATTCTTTATCAATAACTTTAGTAATTGTAACAAAATTGGAGTAACATTTTGGCTAATTTCTTAATTACAGGCGGAGCAGGTTTTATCGGCTCGCATATTGTCGAAGAACTTGTCGCAAAAAATCAAACCGTTCGTGTAATTGATAATCTTTCCACCGGACACATTGATAATATTGCACCGTTTATGAATTCAATAGAATTTATTAACGCGGATGTCCGCGATGCCAATGCCGTTGATTCTGCAATGAAAGATATTGATTTTGTACTTCACCAGGCTGCTTTGCCTTCCGTTCCGCGCTCAATTGCCGATCCTATTACATCAAATGAAGTAAATATAAACGGCACGCTGAATATTCTCTGGTCGGCACAAAAGAATAAGATCAAACGTTTTGTGATGGCGAGTTCGTCTTCGGTTTACGGAAACATAAATGTGTCACCTAAGCACGAAGAATTGAAACCGTCTCCTGAATCGCCTTACGCGGTAACAAAACTAACCGGTGAACTTTACGCGCGTTCTTTTTTAAATGTTTATGGTCTCGAAACTGTTTGCCTTCGTTACTTCAATGTTTTCGGCCCGCGACAGGATCCTGATTCACCTTACGCGGCAGTAATCCCTATCTTTATTTCAGCAATGAATGAAGGTAAATCAGCACCTGTAAATGGTGACGGCTCACAAACAAGAGATTTCACTTTCGTAAAAAATGTCGTTAGAGCAAACCTGCTCGCTTGTGAAGCCGATAAACAAATCGCCGGAAGAGCAATGAATGCGGCTTGCGGTGGAAGTATTAGTTTGCTTAAACTTGTTGAATTGATTAATAAAGAACTCGGTACTGATATTAAACCGACTTTTCAACCTAATCGTTCGGGCGATGTTATGCATTCAAAAGCAGATATCAGCCTTGCAAAAAAGCTAATGAATTACGAGCCTGTAATTGATTTTGAAGATGGTCTTAAAAAAACTGTTGAATATTTAGTAAAATAATTTTTTTGATTAGATAAATCTTAATAGAAGAAAATATGAAAAAAACTATTTCAATTTGGCGGAGCGAGTTCATCAGATACAAATATTTTGATCTATTATATTATAGGCGCAACAAATGGCGTTTGTAAATTCAAACCTAAAAATGGACTGACTTCTGCAGGACCACTTGCCGTTCTTGCCGTTGACGGTGCTCCAAAAAAAATTATTATTGATGGAGGTAAGGATTCAAAATCAAAACTCCTATATGTTTATGTCGATGAAAGCCCGGCTGGGAATATTCATACCGTTATCGTTTCAGGTAAATTAAAAAAACTCCAGTCTAATTTCGGAGGACTTGTCGGTGATTCCATTGCTAATACAGGTGTTGTTTCCATTGAGGGCGATAGTCCGAATGGCCAGATAAAAATTAGTCCGAAAGCTGATATGTCTTATTTGCTTTTGTGTGGCGGTTTGGTGAATGGGGGATATAACTATTCTGAAGCTTATGATGAATGTTGGTCAACTCAGCAGGTTTTGCAAACCGTTATCAATATGGGCTCTATTAAAAAAGTTAAAACTAAATCTATAGGCCCGGCAATATTCGCTTTACACGTTGGAGAAAAATATAAAAACACTAATAAATTAGAAGTTAAGGATGTCATTGGAATAGAAAATCTGGTTGATATACAATAACAATTGCAATTATCCAAATGACTTCCAGCCTGTAGTTGAAGGCGGGAAAGTGGATCTGACCTCTGACCCGCATACGCCGGGCGTTTCGAGAACTCTCCTCTACTTTTTACTTGAAAATTGAAAATTCGGAGTTGGAACTTCTCTTTGATATTTAAATATAAGTCTCAACTCCGCCCGAAACTCTCCGGGCGCTTCGCGAACTCTCAACTCTCAATTATCAAGTTTAGAAACCGACCTCCGACCTTCTATTAAGTATGTTTTCCGTTTTTATACAACAAGATATTGTGCTTTTTGAGTACCAGCCACTTGACATCATTCTTGAGCTTTATTATAATTTTAATTCAGCTTTAAAATAACTTAATTAACCTCATAAATAACAGGCAATAAAAAATGTTTGCAGACATTGGTAAAGAAATTTGGGACAAAAAATACAGGTATAAAAATGAAGACGATACCCCTATCGATCAAACAATCGAAGACACTTGGAGGAGGGTAGCGTACGCGGTTGCAATGCCTGAGAAAGATCATCGTTACTGGGAAGACAAATTCTTCTCAATATTAAATGATTATAAATTTATACCTGCCGGAAGGATACTTGCCAATGCCGGAACCACCCGCAAAAAAGTAACAATGTTTAATTGTTACGTGATGAACACTATTAAAGATTCAATGGAAGGGATATTTAATGCTGTAACCGAAGCCGCATTAACTCAAAAACAAGGCGGCGGAGTTGGTTTTAACTTTTCTACAATCCGTCCTTCTGGGGAATATATCCGCGGAGTTGAATCAGCAGCTTCGGGTCCATTAAGCTTTATGCACGTTTTTGACGCAACGTGTAAAACAGTTATGAGCGCGGGACATCGCCGGGGTGCTCAGATGGGTGTATTATCTATTTCGCATCCTGATATTGAACAGTTTATTGAAGCCAAACGAGGAAAGGAAGCGCTTCAGATGTTCAATTTGTCTGTTGCCGTTCCAGACGCATTTATGGAAGCGGTAAAAGAAGATCAAAACTGGGATTTAAAATTCGATGACAAAGTTTTCAAAACTATTCGCGCACGCGATCTTTTTGAAAAAATAATGAAATCAACTTATGATTACGCGGAACCGGGATTTATTCTTATCGACCACATAAATAAAATGAATAATATGTGGTACTGCGAAGATATTCGCGCTACAAATCCTTGTGGCGAACAGCCGCTTCCTCCTTACGGCGCTTGCCTTCTCGGATCGATTAATTTAACGAAATTTGTAAAGAATCCGTTTAGAGACGATGCTGAAGTTGACTACAAATCTTTGATGGAGGTAATTCCAACAGTTGTAAGGCTGCTTGATAATGTAATTGAAATTTCTAATTTCCCACTAAAAAAACAGGCGGAGGAAGCTGCAAATAAAAGGAGAATGGGACTTGGGATTACAGGACTCGCTGATTTATTTACAATGATGAAAGTAAAATACGGTACGGAAGAATCACTCGACCTTGCAGGCAAAATTATGGAGTCAATTCGTGATGCAGCTTACGATGCGTCAATCGACCTTGCTGTTGAAAAAGGAGAATTCCCACTTCTTGATCGTGAACGGTATCTTGAAGGTGAATTTATTAAAAACCTGCCGGAAGCAATACGTAATCGAATTAAAGAATGCGGTATAAGAAATTCTCACTTGATCTCTATTGCGCCTACGGGAACTATATCTCTTCTTGCCGGAAACGTGTCAAGTGGTTTGGAACCAATATTCGCGCTTTCGTTTACAAGACGTTTTCGTACAGCTAATGATGATGAATATGAAGAACGCAAAGTTGGCGATTATTCTTACAAATTATTTACTGAGATTTATTCTGAAGATACTAAACTACCGGAATATTTTATAACCACAGATCAAATTGCTCCGAAGCAGCATATTGATATGCAGGCGCATCTTCAAAAATATGTTGACAGTTCTATTTCAAAAACAATAAATATTCCAAACAATTTTCCTTTTGATGATTTTAAAGATGTTTATCTTTACGCTTATGAACAGGGAGCAAAAGGATGCACTACTTTTCGGCCTAATGAAAATATCACAGGAATCCTTCAGCGGGATGAAGATAAAAAAGAAAAAGTGGTAGTGGATGATGAAATGCTTTCCACAAGTGATGAACTTAATACTGTGCCCCGCCGACCTATTTATCTTCAGGGAACTACTTATAAAATTAAAACACCTTTGAGTAAACAAGCGCTTTATATTACAATCAATGATATTTGTGAAGGTGACGTCAGACGACCTTTTGAAATATTTATTAATAGTAAAAACTTACAGCACTTTAGCTGGATAGTGGCTATGACACGCTTGATTTCAGCTGTGTTTAGAAGAAGCAGTGATCCCTCTTTTCTTGTTGAGGAACTAAAATCAATCTTTGATCCTAACGGTGGATATTTTAGAAATGGAAGATATATTCCTTCGCTCGTTGCTGAAATCGGTGATGTGATTGAACAGCACCTGATAAATATCGGCTTCATGGAACCAAAAAAATCAAAAAAAAATAATGCAGTCCCGTTGAATGTACCGGTTAATGCTTCAGAACCAATGGGAAGCACTGAAAGTGTAGGTATGGAACCTGAAAAGATTGATGTTAGTAAAAATCTTAATTCACAATTTATGATTTGTCCTCAATGTGGAGAAAGATCATTGTATTTTGAAGAAAATTGTAACAAATGCTTTTCGTGCGGTTATAGCAAATGTTCGTAAAAATGATTCTGAAATTATTGTTGGGATATAATGAAGGAGAAAAAAAGTGAAGATGGAATTGAGGAGGGCCACAATTATTTATCCATCTTCACTTTGTACTGCACTTAATTATGGGCAATAACTGTGCCATTTATTGCAAAAACTACCTAAGCAACCTCTGCATCCATATTTGTGAAATTTAGATGTTATATTTAATAATAAATTATTGTATTTATGCAAATTTCATATCTGGATTATTGCAAAAATACAATCCTTTTTAACTTTTCTTATTCTGATGAACTTTCTTGATAAACTTAAATCCGGAATTATCCTTGGCGATGGCGCTATGGGCACAGTGCTTTATTCACGCGGCATTTTTATTAATCGCTGCTATGAAGAACTGAATCTTTTGCAGCCCAATGTTATTGAGGAAATCCATAGTGATTATATTAATGCAGGCTCCGAACTGATCGAAACAAATACTTTCCGCGCCAATTCTATTAGCCTTCTTAAATATGGTCTTGCTGATAAAACTGAAGAAATTAATCTTAAAGGCGCTGAAATAGCCTTGAATGCCGCAGCCAAATGTGATAGAAAAATTTATGTCGCAGGAAGTATCGGACCCACAGGCCTTATCCTCGAAAATGAAATTCAAAATAGTCGCGATGAAGCTGCAGCAGCATTTACTCTTCAGGCGCAATTTCTCGCTAGAGGCGGTGTTGATGTTATTGTTCTCGAAACTTTTTATTCAATGGATGAGTTGGTTTTAGCCGTTGAGTCAGTGAAAAAAGCCGTTTCATTGCCCGTGATTGCTCAATTTACCTTTGATACCGGAAAATCATCTAAATACAAATCCAAAGGTATTATTCCCGAAAAAGTCGCTCAATTACTCGACGAATGCGGTGCAGATGTGATTGGTACTAATTGTGGCGCCGGTCCGGCAGCATTGCTTGCTATTGTTGAAAGAATATCATCTGCAACTGATAAACCTGTGAGTGTTTTTGCAAATGCAAATGTTTCCGAAATGCACGAGGGAAGAATGTTCACCCTTGGCACTTCACCGGAATATGTTGCCGAATATGCCCGAAGATATGCTCAGGCAGGTGCGAAAATTATCGGTGGCTGCTGTGGTACTAATCCTGAAACTATATCAGAAACTTCCAAATTCTTAAAAGGTGTAGTTGCTGAACAACGCTCGCAAATATTTACAAAAGAAAAAATTGATATTATTGAACCGCTGCCTTTGAAAAAAAGAAGCACTATGGGCAAATTGCTTGCCGAAAAAAATCGGAAAAGAAAATTCGTAAGCGTTGAACTTAGTCCGCCAATGGGAACTGATCCTTCAAAAGTTATTGAAGGTGTTAAATTATTGAAAAAAGGCGGAGTCGACTTCGTTAATATTCCGGACGGGCCGCGTGCAGTTCCAAGAATGAGTCCTATTGCAACCGCGAAACTCGTTAAGGATGCAACCGGAATGGAAACAATAATTCATTATTGCTGTCGCGACAGAAATTTGCTTGGTATGCAGATGGATTTGCTTGGATCAAGTGCACTGGAACTGAATAATCTCATGCTAATTACAGGCGACCCTCCTAAAGTTGGAAACGTACAATCCGCTTCCCCGGTTTTTGATGTCGATTCAATTGGACTTATTAATTTAGTTTCACGCCTAAATGGTGGACGGGGCCTTGCAGGTGCTGACTTGAAATGCCAAACTAAATTTGTCATCGGAGCCGGTTGTAATCCCGGTGCGGTGGATATTAAGGAAGAAGTCAGACGATTTGAAGCTAAAATAAATGCGGGAGCAAATTTCTTTTTCAGTCAGCCTGTTTATCTTCCTGAATTGCTTGACAGATTCTTGGAAATGACTGAACAATATTCTGATATTCCAATTTTTGTCGGAATACTTCCGCTTGCAAGTTTGCGTAATGCTGAATTTCTTCATAACGAAGTTCCGGGAATGCAGATTCCAAATGAAATTATGAGTGAAATGCATTCGGCTGATACAAAAGCACAACAGCAGAAAGTGGGGATTAAAATTGCACAAAGAATGTTAAAACAAGTTGTAAAATTACAGCGCGTTTGTGGAATTTATCTTTTCCCCCCTTTCGGAAGATATGAAAGTGTACTTGAAGTTATGGAAGCAATGGAGTAATGATTGAAACGATTTGCAATCACTAAATCATAAAATCGTTCAATCATTAAATAATAAATAGAACCCTTTACAACAAATAGCTACTCTGGTATAATATTTATTAGGAATATTAATTTTTAAATCGAAATTCTACGTTCTGAGTTGATTCTATGATCGAAAATAAAACAAGTTCAAATGACTTTATTGAAGTGGCTGAAACAGAGCATACTGCTTATGTTAAAATTCATGGTAAAGGAACTTTTAAAATAGCTCCGGATTTTAAGGGTTTTGTTGAGCAGATGATAAAAAAAAATGTGAGGGGGATTCTTATAGACCTTTATTCCTGTGAAACTCTTGACAGCACTTTTATTGGAACAATAACCAGTCTTACACTAAAATACAGAAATAATAATAAAAGCCGGATAAGGCTGTTTAATGTAAGTAAACATATACATTGTATTCTTAAAAATCTCGGCTTGTTAAGTGTCCTTGATATTTTTTGTGAAGAAAATATCGATACCGGAAAATTTGAAAACATAAGCGCAACTAATAAATCCAAAGTTGAAATTGCAGATTTAATGCTTGATGCTCACGAAACTCTGGCTTCTTTGAATGATAAAAATGCTGCTGAATTTAAAAATGTTGTTGAAATGTTGAGTAAAACGGTGAAATGATAAACCAATTTTATATAGCCCTTTTAGTCGGTTGGATATTAACAATAATCGTTTTGGGAGTGTTGCTTAGGAAGTATAGCTTGCGATGCCGGCATATGCGCCGCAGAATCAGATATGTTTCCTCTACATGCGATTGTATTGTTAATTTACTTGATGAAGCTGCACATTCTCTTAAAGAAAATACCGGAATTGACAGTTTTGTAGATACGTTTACAGATTATTCCGCAAGAAGTCTGCGCTCCCAAAGTGCAGCCTTTTTTCATTATGATAAAAATAAACATACTGTTAAAGCGGTTTCTGTTTCAGGACTTTTTCCTACCATTTTTAATGCTTCCAATAAATTGCTTGCTATTGTTGCCACAAGCCCGGATAAACTTAAAGATTACCTCCTTAACAAAGAATTCCCACTCGCTGTTACACCTTTTGGTGAAGCAATAACTGAACAGCATGTTGTCGTCTTTAATAAAAAAGATCTTGAAAAAAGACTCCTCTCTACTGTTGGCGAATGCAATAGCATGATGATTATCCCGGTAACTACTGATGCAATCTTCGGCATCCTCGTTGTTGCTAATAAAGCCAAAAAAAGAGAATTTAAAAAAGATGATATACATCTCGCTGTAGGTATGTCCGAAACAGCAGGCATTACTATCAGTCAATTGCTTTCGCTAAAAGAAATTCAGGAAAAAAGAAAAATTGATCAGCAGCTTAAAACTGCCTCACTTATTCAAAAACATCTCCTCCCTCAAACTGTCCCGATGCTTGAAAAATTTGATGTTGCAACTTTCTATAAACCGGCCCAGCAAATCGGCGGTGACTATTTCGATTTTATTGATATCGATAATGAACATATTGGTATCGTTATTGCCGATGTATCAGGTAAAGGCTATGCTGCAGGACTGGTTATGGCTACCGCGCGTTCACTTTTTTCAGTCATGTCCCGGGGTAATTTATCTCCAAGCACCGTTTTATGTGAACTAAATAAATATCTGGTGAAACTTATTCCGGAAGAAATGTTTATCTCAGTCACTTATGCAATTTTAAATAAAAAAAACAGAAAAATCGTTTGGACACGCGCTGGACATGAACCGTTAATATGTTGTTCAGTTGGGAAAAAACCGAAAATACTCGATGGTGGAAATGGTATGGTTGTCGGTATGTTGGAAGGTGAAGCGTTTAAGCAAACTCTTTCCGATGAAACCTATTCACTCGAACCGGGCGATGTTCTTTTATTTTATACTGATGGTTTTACAGAAGCTAATGATCCCGAGGAAAACGAATTTGGCATGGACAGGCTTATCAGCACAATGAGAAGCGTTACTAAAATGTCAGCGCAAAATGCTATTGAATTTATTGTTCATCAATTAAAAAGATTCGTCCATGATCAGCCCCCTTACGATGATGTGTCTCTCGTTATTGTTCGGGCAATTCCGGAAAATAATTCCGAATAAATTAAACCACATAAGGTTTGTTTAATCTTAAATCGTATCAATCGTTAAATCCTTAAATCCTTAAATAATTATCATGCTCTCAAGATCTTACTCCTTCACTACTATTGGTATCGATTCTGCACTCGTTGAAGTCGAAATTGACTTGCGAACAGGTGGACAGGAAGCTTTTACTGCTATCGTCGGCTTACCGGACACTGCTGTTAAAGAGAGCAAAGAAAGACTTTTTTCCGCTATTACTAATGCCGCATTTAAATTCCCGAGAAAAAGAATCCTTATTAATCTCGCTCCCGCGGATATAAAAAAACATGGGCCGGTTTTTGACCTGCCTATGGCCATCGGAATCCTAATTGCTTCAGATCAGCTTCAGCCGCCACCTGAAAAAAGTATCGCCCTAATTGGCGAACTCGCTCTCGATGGCTCTGTTCGACCTGTTCGTGGTGCCCTTTCTGTCGCTATTGCCGCTCGAAAAGCCGGGATTCCCCGTATCGTTGTTCCGCGTGAAAATGCAACAGAAGCCGGCCTGGTTCCGGGTATTGATGTTTTTTCTGTTGGCTCGCTTGGTGAAGCGGTAAAACTTATTGAATCTCCTGCAGAATTTGAACCTGTATCAGTTGACTGCAAAAAAGTTTTTAAACAAAATCATGACTACGGAATTGATTTTAAAGATATTAAAGGCCAGGAACATGCTAAAAGAGCTACAGAAATCGCCGTAGCAGGAGGGCATAATATGATCCTTATCGGCCCACCAGGCTCAGGTAAATCTATGCTCGCAAAAAGAATCGCTACTGTTATGCCGGAAATGTCACTCGAAGAAGCAATCGAAACTACCCGGATACATTCTGTACGTGGATTACTGAATACTGAACATCAACTTATTGCCACACGACCTTTCCGCACACCTCATCACACTATTTCAGATGTCGGATTGATTGGCGGGGGAGCCAATATTGAACCGGGCGAAGTTTCTCTCGGCAATAACGGTGTGCTTTTTCTTGACGAATTTCCGGAATTCTCACGACGCGTTCTCGAAGTTTTGCGCCAACCTCTTGAAGGTGGTACTGTTACTATTTCCAGAGCAGCCGGCACACTTACTTTTCCTGCTAAATTTATGCTCATCGCGGCTATGAACCCTTGCCCATGCGGTTATCTTTCTCACCCGACTAAATCTTGCACGTGTACCACAAGGCAAATTTCTAATTATCGCTCGAAATTAAGCGGCCCGCTTCTCGACAGAATCGATATTCATGTTGAAATGCCGGCGGTTGATTATCGCGATCTCGTTGATAAAAGAGAAGGGGAGTCATCTGAAAATATTCGCGATAGATGCCGGATAGCACGCGATCTTCAGCGTGAAAGATTTTTCGATTCGAAGATCACCTGTAATGCGAGAATGAATAATGCCGACGTGAAAAAATATTGTCAGCTTGGGGATGATGCTCAAAATGTCCTTAAAATGGCTGTCGAAGAACTAGGATTCTCGGCAAGAGCATACCACCGCGTACTTCGAGTAAGCAGAACTATCGCCGACATGGCACACTCGGACGATATAAAGCCTGAACATGTGCTTGAAGCTGTACAATACAGAAATCTTGACCGCAGCCAATGGCACGACTTTTAAAATGAATAACAATCCTGAAATAACCATCGCTTTTCTAAATTATAACACCGCGGACGACCTTATTCGCGCTCTCAAAAGCGTTCCGTCCGCTGCAGGAAACGTTAATTATCATGTTACAGTTATTGACAACTGTTCAACAGATGACTCCGTAGAACAGTTAAGAAAATATAATAGTGATCTTGACATTCTTGCTTTAGACGAGAATCTTGGTTTTGCCGCCGGTTTTAATAAAATCTTTTCGCACATTGTTACTCCATATTATTTCTTATTAAATTCAGATATTATTCTTTCACAAGACTGTGTTGGAAAAATCCTGACAAAAATTAAAGAATTACCTCAAACAGGTATCGCAGGTGTTGCGTTAATCAGAGAAAATGGTTCGTCGCAATCTTCTTTCGGTAAATTCCCTTCGCTCGCAAGTGAACTTATAAACAGATCATTATGGCAAAAAATCTACGCAAAAAAAATAACGGATGACGGATTACGGGTTAATGGTCACGACTCTTCGCAATCTGATATGTCCAAAATTCAGGAATCTCATAATGTCGATTGCATAATCGGTGCGGCTATGCTTGTTCCTCGCTCAACTTTCGAAAAAGTTGGTGGAATGGATGAAGACTTTTTTTTCTTTCTCGAGGAAACAGATTGGTGTAAAAGAATTAAACAAGCAGGACTAAATGTTTTACATTTTCCGGAAGTAAAAGTTACTCATCTGCAGGGCAAAACCGTTAATACTTTACCGGTTAAAGCAAGAATAGAATTTCACCGATCTCGCCTGCATTATTTCAAAAAACATCATGGAATCATCATTGCTGCTATACTTTGGATTGGATGTTTTGTACGTCTGATCATTAATTTTACAGCAATGCTTTTTTTGACATTACTTACACTTGGAAAATCAAAAAAATTCAAAAATAAAATGTCACTTTACGGAAATGTTTTATTATGGTACTTATGCGCCTGCCCGAAAAATGGCGGGCTTAAAAAACCTATAACTGATACCTGTAATCCGTAATCTGTAATCCGAGGTCCGAGACCCGAGACCCGAGACCCGAAACCCGAAACCCGACACCCGAAACCCGAGACCCGAGACCCGAGACCCGAGACCCGAGACCCGAGACCCGAGACGGGAAAATGATACGCAACGAAGAGGAGTGAATGAAAGCCCTGATACCTGACACCCCGCCTGTGGCGGGGCAAGCCTGACATTTATCCCGCCATGGGCGGGGCCTGACACCTGACACCTGACACCTGACACCTGACACCTTTTAACTTTTAACTTTT
>JAOZNZ010000250.1 GCA_029933535.1 bacterium
AAATTCAAATAATAAATTACAAATAAATCACAAAATTCAAATGAAGAAAATCATTCAATTATTTCCGTGTAGTCTGTGTGTTCCGTGGGCAGTAATTTTAAATATTGCTTTTATGACTTTACAGTGTGAAACTCCCTGTTTATCGGTTGTTAAAAACTTAAATTAAAGTCTGTGGGATAGTAGTGAAATGATAAAATTAAATATGAATTCTAAAACCTTTAAATATTCTCAAAACGGTATTGCTCTCGTTGCAGTACTTGCAATACTTACTGTGCTTGCAATTATGGCGGCAACATTTATTACATTGATGAATATAGAAAGTAAGCAGAGTAAAGTTCAGATAAATTCGAATCAGCTTGACATGCTTACGAAATCCGGATTAGAGCATGCTAAAGCTATACTTATAGTCGATGAAATCAAATCCGGAGACAAGGGAGCATTTTCTTATAATATTTTAAATTTTACACAGTCTTCGTCAGAAAATAATTTACTGAACCGCTCAAAATGGATTTCTGTTAAAGATAAAACAGGTAAAGTTTTTGGAAGATACAGAATCCGAATTGAAGACGAAGCTGCTAAAGTAAATGTTCAAAAAGCTTTTCTTATAAAAAATTCTAAAGGTACCGGTTGGGATACCGGGGAAGTAGTTTTACCTCGCGCTCTTGGCGTTCAACCGAAAACCGCTAAGAAAATCATTGATTTTCGTTATGGTAAAAATAAACTCCCGGGCGCACGAGGTGATGATGACCAGAATAATTTAATCCTGATGACGGATGGAATTGATAATAATGCCAACGGAATCATTGATGAAAGAAATGAAGGAATAAATGATCCACGAGAATATTCAGCTGAACATCTTAAAGGAGATGATTCTAAATTCAGCAGTATGACGGAACTTATTAACGTAATAATCGATAGCGAAAATAAAGCATCACCGGATATTCAATCTCAAATAATGCGCGAAATCCCTCGAAGAGCAACAATTTATTCATGCGACCTACCCGGCTCACCTACATTACCGAATAAATTCCCTTCTGACATTAACTGTATGACAACTCGTGAATGCAGAAAAATAATGATAAAAGCTAATGCAAATTTACCTTTCGAACCAAATTCCTCAAAACAAATGCAGCTGACTGCAAATCTGATCGATTATCGTGACGAAAATCATGTGCTCTCTACTATCGGCTCAACTTATGGCGTTGAAGCAATTTGCTTTAATGAAATACTAGCTAATGATGAGTCCTTTTCTGTTGATCTTTCTTATGCTATTATGGCTCAACTGACTGGTGATAAAAACTACTGGAAAAATAATTGCGGGAGTGAGGACGGCGGAAGAATGCTTTATCCCGTTGGTAATACTTATGAAGTCGTGCCTGACGACCCACAGGCTACTTATATAATGGACCCCCGCAGAGCATGGCGGCTAAAAAATTCTTACAAAGATATGGGGAAATTTCAAATTGCAGGCAGCAAAATAACTATCGATTTCCCGGATGCTGTCGGCTATAACGGAAAATCTACAAGAATAACTTCTTTCCAAAAAAGTCCCATGCCAGAAGACTTGCCCGGAGGAGAAAGTTGGTGTAAATGGAGAAATGTGTTCGCGATATCCGGCAGCAGGCAAAACGATTTACATGCTAATCTTTTAAAGGTGCTGAGAAAAATTAACAGCGTTGATGGCAATCGTCCAAAATTCCCAAAAAACTATTTCAAACATTCTTTAGCAATGATATATAAATGGGCGAATAATTTTAAAACGGATAATCAGGCAATCGGATGTTTTGAAATTACATCAGGTGATCAAAAATCTATTACAATTAGTCCAAACGAATATTATTCAGGTGAATCTTTTGTCTCAAGACTTAACCGCGCGGGAATGTCAAACAGCGTTTACGATTTGAGCCTGGCAATAAATTCCTGGAGCCCGTTTTATCCTATGGCATACGTCCCAAATGCTAATAAATCTTATTTGCTTAGAGCGCGAAGGCCAATTGCGGGAAGGTACTTTAAAGTAGTGGTCGGCAGGCCGGTAAAAGGACGTTATGCTACAAAAGGTTATTTAGATGATCTTGGTGTTTCCGGTATCGTTGGAAATGATTTTACCAGTGATAAAGATTTAAACCGCCAATGGGCTTGTAACGGTGGCAAACCGATTAAAACCAAAAGTGGTGGTTGGATGAAAATTATGATTACATCTTCACCTGAAACCACCAGAAAAAACAGGCATCATCAATATATTACATATTTAAGAATGATAGCTCCTGAAGTTGTTGAAATGTATAATGCTTCTTCAACTCCTATTTCTCTCGCTAATTGGAGAGTTATTTGCAATACAGGAAGCCTTGCAACACAAATAGGAAAAATTCACAGAACAAGTTATTATGACCAAAAACTTCAACGCGCAATTACTGATGATAATCCCCTCGTTCAACCAAAAGGTCATTTTTATCTCGTAAATGATACGGAATTGTTTGACACTGCTTATGGTAACGCGGATAATAAATGGGGTACATCAGCCGATGAGCAAGTACCGGTTTTCCAGATGGATGAGCAGAATTGGGGAGTAAGTTATAAAATTAAAAAAACAAAAATGACCAATGGTGAACATAACAGATGGGGTTATTCTATTATTGTTGAAGAGTCGAATCTTGACAAAGAAACCTTCAACCTGGAAACTATTAAATTCGTTGATAATGAAGGCGCCAAAGAACCTGACTCATGGAATAATATCTTCGCTCCGGTGTTGTCTTATTATATCTTTGATAAAAACGAAATATTCATAAGACCTATCGGCAGCGATGAAGATATTATGAGCGGAAAACTTGTCGGAAAATCTATTATGATTCTCGGCATGCCGCACAGTGGAGGTATAGTTTCTCTTACACTTAAAAATGAATACGATCAGGTCTGCGCACGAACTGTTGATTACGGTAAAGTTGATGTTGACGAAATCAACGTAAGCACTGAAAAAATCGATCCCACAAAAACAATCTGGGTGAAAAGAAAAAATCCTTCTATCGGCGGAACAGAAAATAAAGCGGAAAATAAAGCCGTTAAAGCAAATCATAATAATAAATTCTTTATTAAAAACGCTCACTATGGTAGTATCGGTGAAATTAAAAACGTGTCAACAGGTGAGCCGTTCGGACGGCTCGGGGGTAATGGTAACCTTTCTAAAGGTGTTGCTGCTCTCAACTCTCTTTCAAAATTTATCTCTTCATCGCATATTCGTCTCGAATCTTGTCTGGGTGATGTAACGCGCATCGGCTGGCAACCTGCTTATGGCGAAGTCGCGCGATCATCATTGCTATCTGTTCAGTCAAAGAAAGGTAATTGGAAAAAAGATAAATGGAAAGATCATACTCTGCGATTTCTTACCGGTACATTACGCGGGGAAAAATACCCGATTATTTCAAACACAAAAAACACCCTTATTTTTGCTCAGAAAAATTCTAGATATAATCCCCGATCCGCTCCTAACAGAAAAGCGCTTCGTCCAAACAAAGGCGACAAATTTTCAATTGGACCTGGTTATGGAACTCCAATGTGCTATACAAGAAAAAGTGGTGAATCAGCAACTTGGAAATGGAAAAATGTTATCCCTTATTCCGGAACGTATGACATATATATTCACGGACTTAACGACGCAATCGATACAACCGAATTTCTGGAAGAAAATAATAACGCTGCAATTGATGTTGAAGTTTGGAACTACAAAACCAAACAATTTGATATGTTGAAAAAACGTGGAAAATACGGTAAACAAGATTCCTTTAATGCAGGTAAAATTAATCCGAATAATATCTCCCCTGACGGAAACGTTGAAATCAAATTGACCGCTCACGATGTAATCGAAAGAAATACCGACGACCAAACAGGTAAAACTATGGTCGGATCAGGCGGAAAACAAACCGGGATAGCTTGGTTTAATTACGCGGTCGTAACTCCTGTTCCCGTTCCCGGCAGAGTAAACATTAATACCGCTCCTCCACGCCTGCTTGCAAGTTTACCTGGAATCAATTCTGAACTGGCAAAAAACATTTTCAATGGTATTGACAGCAGTGGAAATAAAACATTAAAACCTTATCAAAATCTTGGGGAGATATTAAAAGTTAAAAAAATGACTCTTGATATTTTTGAAAAATGCGTAAACTTATTCGCGCTTGATTCCAACGCGTTTACAATTGAAGTAGAAGCTCAGCTTCTTAAAAATGCTGATGATAATCCGGCGTTAAATAACGATAAGATAATTGCCACGCGGAATAAAAGGTTTATAGTCAGCAAATCGAAAAAAGATGATGAGTCTATGAAAATTTCAGTAATCGAAAGTTGTACCTTAAGATAAAATCTATTTTAATTTCGAATAAAAGGTTCCAGTGTTTTTAATTTTATATTAGTATTTTTTCCTAAAGAACTGGAATCAAATTTCTCCCTTACTACTTCGTCATACAAAAAATTTGCAAGACTTAAAAACAGCATGCTTTGATCAAGACATAAATAATGTGGACATACCTCTTTCGACAAAACATCGAATGAGTCAGTAAAACCGAAATCGTTTGTTTGTCCATATTCTATAAATTTCAATCTTACACCTTTTGATTCTAGAAATTTCAGATTTTTAATAACTTCATCAGGATAATCTTCAATTGCCAAGGCAGACGCATGGGGAGTAACTACTCTCCATTTCAATCCTCCCCAACCCAAATAATTTGTACCGGAAGGCGCTTCGGAAGATGAAACACCCCAAGCGGGAAAATTAGTCATTTTAGCAAAATCAATTTGACATGAAGCGAAATTTTTAGCAGAAACACCCATAGGCAGATTTCTTTCTTTTAAAAAGATTCCCGGAAGATATTGCATGAAAAGTCCACCCCCTTTCATTCCGGGATTGTAATAAGGACATTTCTTTTGAGCGGGAAAAAGACAGGTTAATATATCATTATCTAAATCACCACCGGGAGTTACATCGCGTTTCAACGCATACCAATGTTCTTCGGGAATCTGATTATTTGTAACAGTTATTCCAAAAATACTGAAAAGTCTCGTGTCACTTGCCAGTAAATTATTGACAAATTCTACAATGTTAGTGCCTACTTCGTCTTTACCGACAAGCCATTTCGTATTAGTGTCATAAGTCATTGAAAAAACCATCGGGTTGATAAAATCATCAACTCTACCTCTATAAACTTCAGGAATAGTTCCCGCCACAGTTAATAAACAAGCAACAAGATTGCCAACATGATCATGCGCAGGATATAAAATTGATTTTCTGGAATAATCGTCAATATCTATCCAGGTAACCGGAAATCCATTAGTTCTTTCGATAGATTCAAGAGAAGTAAAAGTAAGATCAAGACGCTGGGTGGCTTCATTTAAAGTAATCAATATATTTGAAAGTTGCAGCATAAAGATTTTCCAGATACTCACGATCCGC
>JAOZNZ010000251.1:0-1273 GCA_029933535.1 bacterium
TAAATTCGATATTGGATCTTAAACTCCCCTCCTTGTTGAGGAGGGGTGGCCAAAGGGCGGGGTGGTTCTTTGATTTTGAACGCGCTATAGCGCGTTACTACGTTATGATCCTTGACCCCTCCCATGGCTGAGCAAGCTTTGACCTTTGACCTTGTAAACACTCAATATTCAACAAGAAATGTTCAATAATAAAGTATGAAATGTGTATTTACTTTTTTGATTGCTTATTTTACTGTTGATTATTGAATATTTATTTTGAATCTTTAACCCCCTCCTGTAGCGAGATGATATAAACTATGAATAATTTACAAAAACAATTTTCCGCAAGATATATCGCCTGGAAAGTTTTAACAGAACTTGAACAAGGTAACTTTCGGCATCACGCAGATGAAAAACTTGAAAAAATGTGCAGGAAACAAAATCTGCCGGCCGTAGATAGAAGTCTTGCTTTCGAAATCATATCTGGATGTTTACGAAATAAAACTTTGCTTGAGTTTTATCTTTCAGGATACAGTTCACAGCCGGTTTCAAAACTTGAACAGGAGTTGCGATGGATTTTAATCATCAGTTTTTATCAATTATTATTTTTAGATAAAATACCCGATCACGCAATTGTTAATGAAGCGGTAAATCTTTGCAAGCAGGAAAATAAAATTGGGTGGTCAAAATTTGTTAATGGAATTTTAAGAAGCGCGCTGCGTGACAATGTGAAAGAAAAAACGCTTCGCAAGACAAGTTCAACAACCACTTATTCTCATCCTTCCTGGCTTATAAAGAAATGGAAAGACGATTTCGGAGAAGAAAGAGCTATAGAAATATTGAAGTGGAATAATAAAATTCCAAATCAACACGCTGTAATTTTAAGAAATTTTGAAAAAACGATTAAAGAAATAGTTCCTTCAGTTGCCGAATTATCAGATGAATTCGGGCAAAACATTTTAAAAATCAAAAAATTTAAAGATCTGTTTAAATCAGATTGTTTTAGGAATGGTGATATTTATTTGATGACTCCATGGTCAATCTTGATCACACAACAGCTTCCACTTCAACCAGGTTTGAAAATTCTTGATATGTGTACCGCTCCGGGCGGCAAAGCGATTTTAACCTCGTGTATGGAAAATGTGGAAATTAAAGCGATGGATAATTCATTACGCAGAATTGAAAAATTAAAAGAAAATCTGATTAGATGCAGAATTGAAAATGTCTGCCCTGTTGTTGGAGATGGAAGAGATTCGTCAAAAATTTTCGGAAAAGAAAAATTTGACGCTGTTTT
>JAOZNZ010000251.1:1373-5435 GCA_029933535.1 bacterium
TGTTTGAAAAAAGAACTGAATTTACCCGGAGAAAAAAACATGTGCGGCGGATTCTTTGCCCTGATGGAGAAGAAAGGTTAATCGTTATTTGTTATTCGTTAATAGTTGGTAGTTGGTATTCGGTATTTGCAAAGCACCCGGCGAATGCTGGGCGGTATTCGGTAAATATGTGCAGAAAGTTATTAATAAAAAGATGAAAGGGAAAGAATTAGAATTGTGGAGATAATAAGTTTTTTCATAAGCGGTTTTTTTGACAGGATTTACAGGATTTACAGGATTTTTTAAGTTGCTACGCAACAAAACAACAATGTACTCATCAATTATTACACAAATTTATTTATAAATTGTTATGTTGTTTGTAGTTAATACTTTTTTGTTTATTTCTTCTTTTGTTCTTTGGTTATTATTATTCCCCCTTTTTTTAAAGTGGAACATCCCGGTCCCGACACTATTAAGACCGGGATCATTGATTTTATATCCCATATTTCGGTCCACGGATCACGGATTACGGACCACGGTCCCTACCAAGCTCCTTCATTCCACGTTTTTTTTTGCTTTATTTCACATAATATGATATAATAAGATTAAGATAATTAATAATTCTACTTGCATATAATTATGAAAACAGTTACTGTCAAACATCCCAATGGGGATTGGGAAATAAAAGTCAATGTCCTTACTCCAAAAGAACGTGAAGCCGCATTAAAAAAGCATGGTATAGACCCGAAAAAGTCTAAGGTTATTCGTACGCCTAAAAATGTTCCGTTACAAATTATTTAATGAAAGTTATTCTTCAAAATAATTCAAGAATTCCTATTGTTCATATTACTATTGGTAATTCACAATCTTTGCTTTTGGATTGTCTTATTGACACAGGATTTTCCGGTTCTTTAGCCGGTTTTGTTTATTCTGATAAATCAGGTGTCAAACAATTTTCAATTAAAAATGTTGATTTCATAAAACCGCCTGTTTTATTGCCTGAAAAAAATTGGACTACTCTGGCAAATGGCAGTAAAGTAGAAACCTGGAAAGCCGAAGTTTTATGTAACTTACAAAATCAATATCACGAAACTGAAATTATTCTCATTTCCGTTACAAAACCGCAGCCAATTCCTCTTATCCTCGGTATGTCGCTTTTAAAAGCATACAAAGCCGACCTTTCAATTCATTTCTCATCAAATATTTTCAGCTTAAATATCTGAATTTGTACTTTGTATGTTGCTCCGACTCGGAGCAACTTTTGTTCTTTGCTGAATACTTAGCGAGTTCGAGCGTATGCGTAAAATCATCCGCTGCAAAACAATTAAGATTGGTATGCAAAATAATTGACAGCAAAATAATTTTAAAAATTGGTTTCATTTATTTTCATTTAGATATTTTTCAAGTTCATTTTCGCGTTTTTCCTGACATTCTTTTATTCTTACATCATACTTTTTTTGTATCTTTTTTGCAATTTCACTTGACGGCCGATGTTCTTCATCAACTCCATACTCTTTCATAAGTTCTCCACTTATTCTTTTAATATCTTTCAACTTAAATGAATTTAAATAGTTGTTCTTTACAGAAGTAAATAAATATTTAGAGCGATCTACATCGTCACGCAAATAATTCAACAGAACTTTTTCATATTTATCCGAGTCGATTCGCCACCGGGCAAGAAGCTCTTCTGATTTCGCATTTTGTTTTCTGGATATATCATCATCATCATACGTTTCATATGCCAATTCCATGAAATCAGCACACGCTTTATCATTATTTAAGAGTCTCATTGTATTTCCAACTTGAAAAGCAGCCCTTCCTGCTTGATTCGCATTTCCAGACTGTTTGGCAACAGCAAGCATATTAAGGTATACATTAGATGCATAATGAAATTCTGCTGCATTCAAACATGCTGCGCCAAGGGCGTCAAGAGCATCATATTTTTCTTGATCTGGTAAGGTTTCCCATTGACGCTGATATACGTACTGTTTTAGCAGTTCATGAACATGATTGTGTTTTCCGGAACCTATTTCTTGATATAGAGTTTCAAGTCTGCGTTGCAAATTATCCTGACTGATGAGTTCGGCAAAGTCTTTAATATCACTCATCACAAGGGCGTAGTTAACTATATGCTTGATATTGACAGCGTTTCGTGGACTCTTCTTATTGTCGCTTGATGCGTCTGCTGGAGTTTTGGATACCACCTGCAATTCTTTTTTGTTATCTACACGAATACTGATATTGGTGGCAGATTCAGCTTTTTGATCAAAATGAGACTTCTCACAGCCAGCCATAAAACAGACCAACAATAAGATAAATAAATAATTTCGGTATGTTTTTTTCATAAAAGTATATCCTGTAGTTCTGGATGTTTTAATATCCAATTCTGGAAAAAAATCTTTGTATCTTTGTCTTCCGCATTTATTAATCCAATTAATAATTTTACTTCCTTACTTGAAAGCGGACAATTAAAGCCAAAATCCTTTGTAAATTGCTGACGCTTCTCATATGCACTTATGGCGTATTTTAATGCTTTCTTTGTGTCCCCCACACTCTTTAATATTACTGCTCGTTTGAAATCGTGCGCTGCTTGGTCATGCAACGGTCCAATTATCTCAAGTGTATTTATAAAGTCGTTTTTTTTATATAGTTCTCTTATCTTCTTTTCAATTATGAATGAACTATTATACCAACTTTGCAAATACTGAAATCCAAAGACAGATTTAGATAATGTATTATAAATAAGAGATTTTTCAAGAATTTTATATGTACGTTCTAGGTCATCATCCGAAGCCCATCCCCATGTAGAGTATATTATTTTCTCAATCTGTTCACGTGTATGTAAATTGCCAACTTTTGTTAACGCATTTAGTGCAACATTGTAAGCTTTTTTTGTTTCGCCATTTTTAATCAATAATGCTATCCATTTCAATATGAACTCAGAAGATATTTTTGGGGATATAGCGAAGTATTGATCAATTTTATTAATTTTTCCATATATGTTTGAAGGAAAAATATTGTACATCATCTGCTTTTCTCTAAAGTTTAATAATAAAGGATGCGTCCGAGACAATGCGGCAATTGCTGATTCCGTAATATTTTCTGCTCTTTGTTCATCATTAGTCGCTGCAAGGTAAAGCTGTAAAGTAGTTTCTGCTGCGCGATAACTGTTGTCAGTTTGAAATTCGAAATTTGAAATTTGTGATTTGGGACTGATTTTTAATCCCGTTTGTATTATGCCAATGGTGGCAGCATTTTCTGCCGTTGTTGCGTCATATTCTAAATTTGCAAACTTTCCGGTCGCAATTAATGACGCAAGATAATAATTTGTTCCGGCTGATTTATAATCGCGCTGCTTCAATTTCCAATCGGCAAGCATTAACATATCATCCAAAACAATCTCCGGTGTCTTTTCCATTTCTCCGGATTTGCTGAACAACGTCGTCTTGCTCTTTCTTTTCTTCACGGATCTCGGGCCTCGGGCCTCGGATCTCGATACCTTCCCAAACACATCATACCCATCAGCAAGTTGCCGTTTAACATCATCTATCCTCTTCTTAACTTTTTTTAAATCATCTTCAGAATCAAGAAAATCATACACTTTGCAGAATAAAGTTCGCGCGTTGCATAGAAATGCGAGATAATTTTCATCACCGGCTTTTGCTCGCGCGTCAACTATTGCCCAGCCAAGCAAATCATAGAAAAACTTTACTTCGTCATCATCAGCTCGCATTATGTTGTTTAAAAATTTATCAACAAGAGGATCTTTTACTCCGAGATTATTGTCAATTCCAAGTTTTGAAATTCCTTCGAGCAGTTTTCCAAATCCTTCACGGTCTTTTCTGCTCCAGAAAAGGATTTGGGCGTAATTTGCGATTTCATCTTTTGTCAATTCAACCTTACCGTTAGTGTTTTTAAATCCCCCTGTATCCCCCTTTAATAAAGGGGGACTATTATTGTCGTTTGCTAACGACAATAAATGTTGATAGAGGAAAATAATTTCCGGATAATCACCAAGTTCATTTGCTCGCTGAATTAAAACACGGTCAATTGCTGCTTGAAGATTTTTATTATCACCGGATT
>JAOZNZ010000252.1 GCA_029933535.1 bacterium
AAAAGATTGAAAAGATTGAAAAGATTGAAAAGATTGAAAAGATTGAAAAGATTGATACGATTGATACGAACAATACGATTGATACGATTGATACGATTGAAATGATTGATACGAACAATACGATTGAAAAGATTGAAAATCACAAATCACCAAATCGTAAAATCATAAAATAATCATGCCTGCAATCAGTACTTATAATATAACATGTCCATGTTGCAATACTATTCTTGTAATTAATAAAGTTACAGGAGAAATACTCGAACATCGCGAGCCGCTGGTTGATAATCCCAGTGGCGACAGATTTGCCGATGCTTTCCGCGCCCAAAAAGAGCATTCAGAAAAGTTGGATTCACTTTTTGATGAAAGTATTTCAGAACTTAAAGAAAAAGAAAGTGAACGGCGGGATTTTTTTGAAGAGTCCTTGAAAAAAACTCGCGAAGAAGGAATTGATGATTGCAAACCAATTCGTGACATCGATCTTGACTGAATGATACCTTTTTTGGTTTTATTTAACTATGTTTAATCATTATTATAAAAAACGTGCTTCTTTGATGGGATTTGCTTTCGCCGCAGCTGTTCTTGCATTTGTAATCATCGCTTATTCTATTTCAGATTATAAAAGAACACGTGCGCGGTTTGAGCAATCGCTTGTCCGCGAAGGTTTAAAAGTTATTGAAGCCTTTGAGTCTTCTGTACGTGTCGGACTTACGGGAAGACGTTTATGGGATAAGGAAAAGCTTCAAGCATTAATTATGGACACCTGCAAGCGAGCTGATCTCAATTCATTTTGTTTTATAGACCCGTCATTGAATGTTTTTTTTGTTACCAAGAACTCCAAAACAAATTTTTACAAACCGTCTTTAACCAATATTTATAATACTCTTTCAAACCAAAAATATTCCTGGGAATATGCAATATCATCAAATGGAATCAAATCTATTCGTGTAACAAAACCGCTTCTTCTCGATAATGCTGAACGAATAGGTAAACGTACTTTCAGATTTTATCAGGTTCTACTCAACAGAAAAAACCAGAGCAAAACTTTGCGGGAATTAAGGCCTTTAAGAAATAACGTCCGCGCATTACCGCTGGCAAGAGTTGGACTTCCTCTTGATGACATTCGCATATTAACACATCAAGCAGTAATACGTTTAGTTATAACCGGAGTAGTCTTTTTCTTTTTTGGCTCCATTCTTTTTTACGTTATAACAATAATACAGCACCACGACGCGCTATCGTCTGCGCTAAAAAGAGTTCGCGCTGAAAACAAACTGCTTATCGAAGGTATAAGACGCGCGGACAGACTTTCCTTAATAGGCAGAATGGCAGCTACAATGTCCCACGATATTCGTAACCCTCTGGGTTCAATAAGTGGTTTTACTCAGCTTTTCAAAAAAGAATTTGCAAAAGATAACAACATAGAAATGTGTAAACATGCTGATATTGTTATTAGCGAAGTTGACCATCTTACCAGTATAGTTAAAAGAACTCTTCAATTCAGCAAGCCTCTCAAACCATCTTTTCGAGTATTTGATATCAGGCCATTACTACTTCGCGTGTTAGAATTAATCAAGCGCGATATAAAATTAAAAAATGTTGATTTGACTTTCAATATACCGGATTCTCTGCCAAAAATTAAAATTGATGAGCACTTGATCTCTCAAACTCTTCTCAATATTCTTATCAATGCTCTTGACGCAATGCCTAATGGCGGAACACTTGAAATATCTATTTCAAAAAAAGATGAAGACAATATTGAAATCAAAGTCGCTGATACAGGTGTTGGAATTCCTGATGATAAAATTGATGATATCTTCCAGCCATATTACAGCACAAAACCCACCGGCACGGGTATAGGTCTAGCCGTTGTTGATAATATAATCGCAACTCACAACGGCACTATAACAGTTGAAAGCGAACTCGGCACAGGCACTTCTTTTATAATAACTTTGCCTGTTGCAAAATAAAAATTTATGAAAAATACTCAAGAAAAAAAATGGATCCTAATCGTTGACGATGATACACATCACCGTTCAATGCTGAGGGCTAATCTTCAATCACTCGGTTACGGTGTTATCGAAGCACCAACCGGTGAAGCAGCCATTCCGGCAACAGAGAAAGAGAAACCCGACATTGTTATTACCGACTTGAAGATGCCGGGAATTGATGGAATTGAAACTCTTAAACAAATTAAAGCCATAGATAAAAATATTCCCGTTTTAGTGCTTACTGCTCATGGCACTATTCCTACCGCTGTTTGCGCGGTACGTTCCGGCTCTTATGATTTTCTCGAGAAGCCGGTTGATATCTCTGAACTAGCCATTGCTATAGAAGGCGCACTGAAATACGGCGGAATAGTTTTAGGTAAAGATCCTTCGAAAGCAAAAACTGAATCTGATGATTTCCCGGGTGTTATCAGAAAAAGCAAGGTTATAATAGATCTTTTAGAAATTTCTAAACGCGTTGCTCCAAGCGAAGCTTCTGTCCTGATTACAGGCGAAAGTGGAACCGGAAAAGAAGTCTTTGCCGATATTATTCATCGGTTAAGCGCAAGAGCAGACGAATCTTTTATAAAACTAAACTGTGCAGCTCTTCATGAGCAATTGCTTGAATCTGAACTTTTCGGCCACGAACGCGGCGCGTTCACAGGTGCTCAGGAAAAAAGAAAAGGAAGATTTGAACTTGCTGACGGCGGCACTTTATTTCTTGACGAAATCGGTGATATGACACTCACTACTCAGGCAAAAATTCTGCGTGTGCTTCAGGCAGGCACGTTCGAACGCCTTGGAGGCTCTGAAACTATAAATACAAATGTAAGAATCATTGCCGCAACAAACCATAATCTTAAAGAAGCAATTGAAAAAGGCAACTTTAGAAATGACCTCTATTTCCGGCTTAGCGTTGTTCCAATTCACATCCCGCCACTAAAAGAAAGACGGGAAGAAATATCCGCTTTCGCTGAATCTTTTCTGTCATCATTTGCTGCCAAAAATAGAAGAACTATCAATTCTATCTCGCCTGATGCTATGCAGCTGCTTTACCGCTATGATTGGCCGGGCAATGTTCGTGAACTTGAAAATGTGATGGAACGCGCTGTTATTATGTCGCTTGGTGATATAATTGTTCCTGATGTTCTGCCTGATTACTTTAAAGTTGACAATCATTATCGTAAAGATACTAATGAACCTCTAACTTTAATTGAAGCAAGTGAACGAGATTTGATAAACGATATGCTGAGCGCATGCAAGGGCAACAGAACACAAGCTGCCGCACAGCTCGGAATGTCAAGAAGAAGTTTGTACAATAAATTAAAAAGATATGGAATTATAGATGAGGAATAGCATTTGACCTTTGACCTTTGACCTTTGACCTTTGACCTTTGACCTTTGACCTTTGACGTTTTTTCTTTGTTATGGGAGATATGGGAATTATGGGAGGTATGGGATATTCAACTTCTTAAATCGAATTCTATTTTTATAATTCCCCTCTCAAGCAGAATGTCCCGGTCGAAGCATCGGGAAGGGGTGGCGCAGAGCGACGGGATGTGTTGCCTTTGACTCCCCTCCTTACCCTTACAAAGGAGGGGTGCCCTTTAGGGCGGGGTGGTTCTCTTCCTATTAACCATTAACCATTAACTATTAACCCCGCCTATGGCTGGGCAAGCTGATCGCGCTGGGAATCAGGCATACCCCAGCATGCGCGGGGCACGGCGCCGGTCAAGAGCGCGGCTTACACCTTCTCACCTTCATACCTTTTTTTCTTTCCAATCCATGCTATTACTAAAGCAACATCCGCCGGTGTAACGCCCTGTATTCTGCTTGCCTGTCCGATTGTTTTCGGCAAAACGGTTTCGAGTTTATTTTTTCCTTCATTTCGCAAACCCGGGATTGAAGAATAATTAAAATCTTCAGGAATTTTTTTACCTTCCATTTTTTTGTGTTTCTCAACCTGCGCTCTTTGGCGATCGATATATCCGCCGTATTTACATTCGATTAGGATTTGTTCGATAACTTTTGGGTCATAATTTTCCGGCATTTCTGCTTCACATTTTTTTCTTAATTCAAAAAAGTCTGAAGGAGTTGTATCCGGTTTACCTAAAAATTTAAAAATTGATTTGTTGTGCTTTTTTTCGGATTTCAGTATTTTTATTTCTTTATCGATTGTATCTTTCTTTTTCATTACTGTTGAATATCTTTCCTCATTCAACAAGCCATATTTATACCCGTATTTCGTAAGACGCAGGTCGGCATTATCTTGTCTTAGCAGTAAACGATATTCCGCGCGGGAAGTGAACATTCTGTACGGTTCTTCCGTTCCCATTGTAACGAGATCATCAACCATAACAGCGATGTAAGCTTCCGACCGGTCAAGAATAAGCGGTTCGATTTCTTTCACTTTTGATGTGGCGTTTATCGCGGCAAGCATACCCTGAGCAGCAGCTTCTTCATAACCTGAAGTTCCGTTTATCTGTCCTGCGAGAAAAAGTCCCGGTACTTTTTTGCTTTCCAAAGTCACAAGAAGTTCACACGGGTTACAATAATCATATTCAATCGCATATCCCGGTCTCATAATTTCAGCATTTTCAAGTCCCGGGATAGAATGAACCATATCAATCTGTACGTCATAAGGCAAACTGGTTGCTAATCCATTTGGATAAATTTCATTTGAGTACCTGCCTTCCGGCTCGAGAAAAATCTGATGGGTTTCCTTATCGGCAAAACGGTGGATTTTATCTTCTATTGAAGGACAGTAACGCGGACCCGTTCCCTTAATCTGACCGGTGAAAAGCGGTGCCCTGTCTAAATTATCTTCAATCACTTTTTTCGTTTCAGGAGAAGTTCGGGTAATATGACATTGTACCTGCTCCAATGAATCCAGTGAGGGTGGAGTTAAGTATTTATGTGAAAAAGCCGGTGGATTTTCATCACCGTTCTGTGCTTCAGTTTTTGAAAAATCAATTGTTCTGCCATTTAATCGTGGAGGAGTTCCCGTTTTTAATCTTCCTACTTTTAATCCAAGATGCTCAAGCGATTTAGAAAGCTCCTCAGCACGTAATTCACCTCCCCGGCCGCCCGACTGCATCATTTCACCTATATGAATAAGTCCGCGCAAGAAAGTTCCTGTAGTAAGAATTACGGTTTTAGCTTTAAACGCTATCTCGCCTTTAATAACAACACCGGTGATTTTATTATCATCAGTAAGAAGATTTTCAACAATTCCCTGCCTTATGTCTAGATTGGGAGTTCTTTCAAGTAAAAATTTTACATATCGCTGATACGCCCACCTGTCAGCTTGCGCACGCAAAGCCTGTACAGCCGGACCTTTCCTGGTGTTAAGCGTGCGGAATTGAATACCGGTATGATCAATTGCTTCAGCCATAATTCCGCCAAGTGCATCAATTTCCCGAACGAGGTGTGTTTTACCAAGAT
>JAOZNZ010000253.1 GCA_029933535.1 bacterium
AGAATGCTGGCTTTAACAGGCGGGGTTATGCCTACAAACGTCAAAGTAGGATTTTCCAGCGGTATCGCTTTTATGCGAGCTACCCAGGGAGAATATTACAATTATTTATTTGCACAGAACTTTGCCGATCCGATTATTGAAACTGCTGTCGCAAGCGATACTCCCTACGGCGGACACATAAACGGAACGCCGTGGAGCGATGACGCTGACCAATCTATTGATAACGCGCTAAATTTTCTGGAAAATTATAATGTCGGCGAAAATTTGCAGGTTGACCGCGGCGGATATATTCGTAAATCAATTTTTCCTCAAGACCCTGAATATACAAACGAAGTGGCCGCCGGATTTCCTGCACTTGAAATGCACCTTACTCTTTCACGGAACAATAACATGGTGCAGAAATATCTTCGCCGAAATAACATTATCGCAACACGGTTAATGAATTGGTATCGCGAACAGCACCCTGAACTTGTTATTTTTTCAAGTATGTCATCAGAATATCAACAAAATCAGTGGTCGAACGGAGACTATAGCGATTACAGCAGTTGGTCGAAACAAGAGTTTCGTGACTGGCTTTCCGGCAGCGGACTTTATACCGGGATAGGTCAATATGCAGATTTATCAACTTTTAACAGCGCTTTTTCAGGAGCTCCAGGTTTTCCATGGGCTTCATGGAGCGCCGTGCAGCCTCCTACTTCGGAAAACTGGAGCACTGTTTCGGCAAACGGACGATGGTGGAACAAATGGCATGAATTTCGGGTTGCTCAAGTAAAAAATATTGAGCAGGCACAGATAAATTGGACTTACGAAGCGGGATGGAGTCCCGATCTGATTTATGGGCATCAGCAGCCTTTGGACCCAAGCTCAACCGATGGCGCGGTTAGAAGAAACTGCGGATATTGGACAACTACTTTTGTTGACGAAGGTGGTAACGGTATAACTACTTACAACGAAGAAGCGGCTAACCTGGTATTATTTGGAACGATTTACAATAATGACAAAAATTGGGGGAGTTTTGAGTATAACAGATTAATAAGCGGCGTCGCGAATAATCTTGCCGCAATCAACAATTTCTGGACAGGAAAAGGACATATAGTTTGTCCGGGTTTTTGGGGTGGCGAGGACCCTTACAGAATTAAAGACAGAGATTTTGAAACCGCGCTGCAGCAGTTTGTAGCCAACAAGTTTGCGGATTCTTTTACTCATATAAAATCTTATGAAGCTGCGCCAACTGCAAAAGACGTTATTTGGACTATGAGCGATTCCGGCGATATGGAAACTTTCGTAGATCTTAATTCACAAATCTTTACGAACGGAGTTATGAGCGCGACTGTTAACGGCTCTGTCCCTTATGTTTCTTTGGAATTGGACGAATCAAAACACTATTTAAAATCCGATAATTATTACGCAGCTTCTTTCAGAATTTTTACAACAAATTCCGCCGGAAACACAGGAAAATTTCTCTGGCATGAAAATGGTGGCGGCAATCATCAAATAGAATTCCCTTTGCGCGACGGCTGGAATGTTTATAAAATTAATCTGATGGAAAGTTCGTCCTGGCGAGAAAAAAATATTGACGACCTGAAATTTTATTTCGGCGCGGCGAACGGAACGGAAGTCAAACTCGACTGGTTGCGGCTCGAAGCAAATCATTGCTGGCATTTTGATGACTCCGGCGAAATTTACGGTCAAAACCAACTTACCGGAGGCGCGGTCTCTAACAGTAAATTTTCCGCGACAACTACCGGCGGCGATGGTTACTTTTACTTTTCTACAGATAAACAAGCTCTATGGCAACATGCTGACCGCGCGTTTATTGACGCCAAAATTTTCAAAACAATTCGCGTAAATATGACAAGTTCGGCAAACGGAACCGGAGAAATTATCTGGTGGCAGCGAGATGGAACTATCGGCGCCACAAATTTTGCTGTGCAATCCGGAACGCAAACTTATGAAATTGACATGACTACAGAAGCAAACTGGACGAATTCTATTACTATTTTCAGAATAGATCCTGTAAGTCAAACCGGCGCGGATTTTTCTATTGAATACGTAAACATTTCGCCGAAAATGATTCCTCCGAGAATATCAAATTCTGATCTGACTGTCAATTCTCCGTTACCGGTTTTTCTCTATGATGAGCCGGTAGAATCAGAATATTCCGACGTAACTTATTCTATGGAACTCGCAACTGATTTTGACTTTACAAATGTCGTTTATTCTGCGGAAAATTTAACCGGTGGGACTAATATTTATAACGGAAATTCTCTTTTAGACGGACTTTACTGGTGGAGAATTCGCGCGAAAGCTAACGATGGAACTGTTTCGCCGTGGGCAATACCGATGCCTATTTTTATTCGTATCTGGAATTTTGACCGCGCGGAAGATATCTATTATGCGCATGATTTCAGCACGCCGATTGTTGCTGAAAATGTTTGGTCGGCTGCGCGTGATGGTGTTGATCCTTATGTTCGCTTTAATGTTGGTGATGACAGAGGAATCAACACTGAATTATACCCAAGATTTTGTTGCCGTTTGAAAGCTGATAACGAACCTTCCCTTGTCGGCAGTTTTTTCTTTTTCAATTGTGGAGACGGATATAAAAATTTATTGTTTTCTCATCCGCACAATGGTGAATGGCAATACAAAGACATTGATCTTTCTTCTAATCCCGATTGGAAAGGGTACGCTTGGTACACAAGAATAAGCCCGGTTTTATATTCGGGAAATACCGTCTCTTTAGAATCAATTTATTTTCTGCCGGCGGATGCGCATAGTGTTGAAGTAGTTGACACAAATGTTCCCGGCGGTCAAATTACTGTTCCGTATTCTCATTCTTTTTCGGCAACAGGAACAATAGAACAGGTGACATGGTCGCTTGTTTCGGGAACACTACCTGTCGGTTTAACTCTCGGAGCAGACGGCGTTCTCAATGGCACACCAGCTATGGTGGGAGTCAGCACTTTTACTGTTAACGCTGAAGACGAAGTTTTTCGTTCGGGTTCTAAACAACTAACGGTAGAAATAGTACCAGAGGGAGGGATGATGATATTTTGGATTTTAAATTTTGGATTTTGGATTTATTGGAGAAAATTCAAATTTAGTAAAATTTGAATTTATAGCTATAAATTCATTTTAATTTTTTTCTCGCATTTGGAAATGCGACTTACTTGCCAAAAAATAAAAATGAATTTTCTCAAATGACTGACACCTGACACCCGACACCTGAAACCTTTATTGCTATGCAATCTAAAAACTTAAACAGACGCGACTTTCTTAAAACTATATCCAGCATTGCTGCTACCGGAGCTTTTGCTTCCCTTTCCGGACGAGCTGCTTCAAATCTCTTTAGTTCAATTTCCAAAACCGGTAAGCGGCCAAACATTGTTTTTGTCCTTTCGGATGACCATCGTGCCGATTTGATGAGCTGTGCAGGTAATCCCTACATCAAAACACCGAATTTCGACCGCATGGCTTCCGAAGGAATGATGTTTGAAAATGCGTTTGTAACTGCTGCGGTCTGTTCTCCTTCCCGTGCGAGTTTTCTCACGGGAAAAGAACCCCACCAATGCGGTGTTCCGACAATTATAGATATGTGGCATTCTTTTCATCGCAATGAAAAAACATTTCCGGAATTGTTGCAAAAATCAGGTTATGAAACCGGGTATTTCGGGAAGTGGCATCTTGGTGAAGGACAAAACAAAAAACGCGGCTTTGATCATTGGGCAGGATTCCATGCCCTGGGTTCTTATTTTGATCCCGCTATAACTATTAATGGAAAAGAGAAAAAATTTAAAGGTTTTACTGATGATGTAATTTCTAAACTCGCTGCTGATTACATAAAAAAAGAAGCGAAAGAAGACAAACCGTTTTGTGTTTTTGTAGGACTTAAAGCTCCTCACTTGAATTTTTCTTACCCGAAAAGACTGGAACACTCTTTTGACGGAATAAACATTCCTAAACCCGATTCCTTTAATGAAGATTATGACAAAACCGGGAAACCCGCGCTGAAAAATCCTCCTTACGCTATTCAGATAAAATCATTTGTCGGCGGATTGCCTGCCTTCGGTAATTCCTGGGAAAAATATGTCAAAGATTATTACCGGTCGGCTCTCTCGATAGACAATTCTCTCGGGACAATTATGAAAGCGATAGACGAAACGGGTGAAGCTGATGATACTATTCTGATTTACTCAAGTGACCACGGATATTCTCTTGGTGAACATGGAATGACCGAAAAACATTTTGCTTATGAAGGAATTATTCGTGTGCCGATGCTAATGAAATATCCGAAAATGATTAAACCCGGCTCGAAACGAAAAGAAATGGTCTTGAATTCTGACGTAGCACCGACTTTACTTGATCTTGCCGATACAAAAATCCCTGATGATGTTTCCGGTTTGAGCTGGAGACCTTTGCTGGTTTCTGACAAAAAACCAAAGAAATGGCGCGATGATTTTTTATATCACTTCGAAGAAACATGCCTCGCTGTTCGAACCGACAGATATAAATTAATAGAGTGGTGCCGCCCGAAAGGTTGTTGGGAATTATACGATTTGAAAACCGATCCGAAGGAGATGAAAAATCTTATTAATAATCCAAAGTATGCAAAAATTAAAAAGAAACTGGAACTCCGGCTCAAAGAATTGAAAAAAGAAACCGACTGGACACCTACCACTCATTCCCGCGCAACAACCGCTTATTTGCTTGGACCGTTTGATGATAAAATCAGCGATGAAATTCCCCCTTTGAAAGGGGTGCCCGAAGGGCGGGGGATGTTATCCTGGGACAAACCAATAATCCTACGATCCGGCAAAAAGTTTTCATGGAAAAATATCAAAGCAGATGCAAACAAAGAATTTGATATCAAAAAACTTTGTGAAGGAAAATCAGGAGATAATTTTCTCATCGGAATCACAGTTGAAAATCCGGGAAAAGAAGATCCTTGTTTGCGGCTGGCTGTTGCTCCGCCGCGCACTCCGGTTACAGGTTATGCCAATGGTGAAGAACTATATCACAGAATGAAAGCCGGCAGACTTGACCCTTTCAACATATATTTTAATCCTCCGTTAAAACCGGGTGCCAACAAAATTATATTTAAAGGAAAAATAAAAGATTTGCCAAAACTCTCAATAAATGCTATAGTTATGGAAGGAAGGTTGGAAATTTCTAATTGATCTAATTGACCTAATTAACCTAAAAAATGACCAATATCCAATAAAAAGAAATAATCAAATTGTGGTTGGATAATTTTGGGATTTAGTCATTAGACATTGGAATTTAGTCCCCCTTTGAAGGTCTCTGACCCCGCGAATGCCGGAGGAGGGGCGATAGGCCGGGGGATGTTTAGAACCCAGCATTAGCGGGTCATTAATTAGATAAATTAGAAATTAGAAGATTTACCATATGTCCTTTATGTCCTTTA
>JAOZNZ010000009.1 GCA_029933535.1 bacterium
GTTGTTATCAGATTAGAAGGACCGCGCGGCGGACCCGGAATGCAGGAAATGCTCGCTCCAACTTCTTATATTATGGGACAAAATCTCGGCGATAAAGTTGCATTGATAACTGACGGAAGATTCTCCGGCGGAACGCATGGTGCGTGCATCGGACACATTTCACCTGAAGCTGCTGCCGGCGGACCGATAGGTTTAATCAATGAAGGCGACATAATTTCCATAAATATTCCTGAGCACAAACTTGAGGTTCTGATTTCTGATGATGAAATGGCTAAAAGAAAAGCTGAATGGAAGCCACCGAAAAAACGTCTTGATTATGGTTGGATGGGAAGATATCAAAAAATGGCCACCAGCGCGAACACAGGTGCGGTATTACGTTAAAGAGATGAAATTAATCAGGCAACTGCCCGATTAATTTGATTTCCTGGCTTTAGCATATATGTTATTTGTTAAGCGATTGAACTCCTTAATGCCAAACAATAAACTAATACTCAAACGCACAAAAATCAAATTTTCTCGAAGAGGAAATTTCTATGATAATAGTTGACGACCGAGAACTCAAATCAGGCATTTGCGATGAACTCGAGAAACTAAACATTGAGTTCAAAATTCAAAGGCTTAAAATCGGTGACTATATCATAAACAACAAGGTTTTTATCGAACGAAAAACCATACCTGATTTTATTGAAAGTTTAAATGACCAAAGACTTTCTTCCCAGATAATTAATTTAAAAAAAGATAATAAACGCGCAATAATTATTATAGAAGGTAAAAGACTGCCGGGCTCACAAAGAATCCGCGGCGCTTTATGTGCTTTAGCTTCAAGATGGTATATCCCTGTTTTACGAAGTGCCGATTTAAAAGGTACGGCATGGATATTAAGTTGTTTACTTAAGTATGAAAATTATGAACACAAACCGTATTGCGCTTATGATTTCAGAACCAAACGCAGCGTATCTTCAATGGAAGAAAAAATGCTGATGCAGATGAAAGGCGTTGGACCGGAAATGGCAAGAAAATTATTAAATGAATTCGGTTCTATAAGTGGAATTATTAATGCGCAAGATGAGGATTTAATAAAAATTGACCAAGTTGGAAAAGTAGTCATAGCGCAAATAAACATACTTAGAGGACTAAAGAGATGAAATTAAAGAGATCAAATTAAGTTTTCACAAAACTTAATTTGATTTCCTGGCTTTAGCATATATGTTATTTGTTAAGCGATTGAACTCCTTAATGCCAAACAATAAACTAATACTCAAACGCACAGAAATCAAATTTGCTCGAAGAGGAAATTTAACCCGAGACAAAAAAATATGAACTATTACAAAAAATCCATCTGTTGCTTCTTTATTTTATTTACATTTTTTTCCCATGCTCAAACTAATCAAAATCTATCCGCAAAAGATTGGTTTAATAATGGCCTGCATGAATATAATATTAAAACAAATGCTGTACAGGCTGTTAATTGTTTCACTAATGCTCTTGCTATTAATGTAAATTATGTCCCGGCACTTCTCGCTCTTGGTGATTTATATGCTGTACGCGGTGAAGATGCGAAAGCGAAGCAATATTTTCTTCGCGCGATACAAGACAACCGCGATTCTGAATACGCTTTGCGAAGATTGTCAGATCCTTATGGAAGCAGGACTGACACAATAAACGAAATAAAATATTTAAAGAAAATACTGCCGGGAATTTCAAATAATTATCTTCGTTTGTTGATTGACGATTATATCAGCCAAAAAATGTTTGCTATCGGTAAAACAAAAGAAGGGGAAGATTATTTAAAAAAACTTGCTCCGTTAACCCAATGGATGATTGCCGGCGGATTTGATAATAACGAACGTACAGGTCTCAAAAAGACTTTCCCACCGGAAGAAAATCTTTCTCTTGATAATAATTATAAAGGTAAAGAATGGAAAGTGAATTGGAGATCTACAGTTCCATTTGCTAAATATGGAAATGTAAATTTCCAGTTCATTCGTCCGGCAAATTGGATTACAGTTTATTTGAGAACAGGTATAATCGCTCCACAACAGACTTCCGCAGTGCTTCATCTCTCTTTCCCGGGTACTTTTCGTGTGTGGATTAACGGCGTTCCAACTGCAGAATATGAAAAATATTGCGCTTACGAAAGTTACATGTATCGTGTTCCCATTGAACTGAAAGCCGGCACAAATTTTTGTGTCTTAAAATTGTGTATGGAAAATAATGGGAACGACTTCTTTGCAAGACTTACTACACCTGACAATTCGCCATTATTCTTAAAAAATATTCAGCCTGATGACAATACCATCCCGCTAAAATGTAATGAAACAAATCGCTGGCCAAAGCCTCTTCATTCTCCGGGCATTGAATATTGGAAAACAATATGTGAAACAAATGATAACAATCTTTATGCTCATGTTACTCTTGCAAGATATTATCGCGTGTCACGCGTCTATGATAAAGCAATACAACATCTTGAACAACTTATGAATAACGGCGCTGCAGGCGCTATTGATATGTACTTCTTAGGAAGATGTTACTCATATAAAGATTCCGATTCTCAAGCCGTAGCTGCTTATCGGCTGGCTTTCGCTTGCGATCCCCTTGCAGTAAAAGCGTTATGTGACATTGGCAATCACTATGCCAGCAGAAACATTTATGATTTAGCACAGCCGCTTTTTGAACAAGTATTGTTAATAAATACAAATTGTTTTTCCGCAAGATTAGATTTAATTGAACTTTATAATTCACGCGACTGGGACGAGGATGCCTATCGTCTTGCAATAGAGACATGCAAACTTTTTCCTGAGTATGCGGAATCATACAGATGGCTTGAAAATGCGTCGCGCGGTAAAAATTTCATGAAAGCAAGAGAAAAAGCTTTGAATAATTCATTGAAATATCAATACAATAACAACTTTGATAGATTTAACCTGGCACAACTGTTTTTATACCAAACACGATTTGATAAATTCTTCAATCAAATCAATATTATGCAAAAACTTTTTCCCTATGATCCGGATGTTCTAAGGCTTAAATTAGATGCATATATAAGTTTACGCGATATTACTAACAGTTTTAATTCTTGTCAACAGGCACTTGCTCTTTTCCCTGATAACTTTATATTTTATAAATTAATGGGCGATACATATAATATGGCAAATGAACGTGATAACGCTATCAATTCTTATCATGACGCTCTTAAATATTCCCCGGATTACCTCTTGTTAAGGCAATATCTTGACTTTCTTGAAGGAAGAGGTAAAGCTTTTTTTGATGAGTTCGGTCTTACACAAAAACAATCAGATGCTTTGATTGAAAAATATAAAAACATTGAACAGTCCTCAGTTGAAGAATTATCAAAAATCCTGTTTCGCCAGTATTTAGTTCAGGTATATGCCGATGGCTCCTCAAGACATATGTATCACGTTATCTGTAAAGTCCTCCACCCAAAGGGCGTTAAAAAATACTCCTCTATCGATCTGCCAGGCGGAAATTCATCACGATTGCTTCGCGCTGTTACTCATAAAAAAATCGGGAACTCACTGGAGGCAACTCATCTTGACAGCGGACAAATTGAATTTCCAAATGTGCAGGTGGAAGATATTATCGAATATAAATGTATGTGGGACAGATATGGCAGCAGTTGGATGGATGAAAACTTTTATATCTCTCATACTTTTGATTATAATCAAAGCAAAATCGAACAGGCTGAATTCGCTATCGCTTTGCCGACCAACAGAAATGTCTGCATTTTCACCCGGCCTGAGGATACAAGTTGTTTAACGTCAAATTTCGAATCGAGTTTTGTTTGGAAATGGAGTTTCACCAATGTTCCTATGTACCGTTCAGAATCATTATCACCTCCATATTATGACCTTGCCAATCGTGTTTCTTTATCAACAATTACTAATTGGGATATGATAGCTGATTGGCAGCGCGGAATGGTGAATGAAATTACCAAAGGTGATGAAAACATGAGTGAATTAGCAAGAACAATTACACAAAACGCTACTTCCAACCTGCAGAAAATTGAACTTATTTTTAATTACATTACTGAAAATTTTCGCTATACACAAATGTATGAAAATAATATCGCTAAAGTTAAACCTCATTCTATTCCGGATATTCTTGCTAATCGATGTGGCGATTGTAAAGATTTATCTTTGCTTATGGCTGAAATGCTTAAATCATTAAAAATCCCGGCCTCAACTACTTTAATTCGTATTGCAAGCGAAGGACAGATTATAACAAATGTTCCTACTCCGGATGTCTTTAATCATGCTATAGTTTATATTCCGGGAATAGGTGAAGATGGAATGTTTGTTGACCCGACCTATCGACTTGGTGAATATAATTTACTTCCCTCGGAAGATCAAAATGTCACTGCGCTTGTTATAAATGAAAATGATTATAAACTTTTAAGAACACCTCTTGCATCTCCAAATGAATCACGTTCATGTGATTATATTAACGGTGAAATATTTGAAGATGGTACTTTTACAGGGTCATTTAAAGGTGTTTTATGGAGAAATGATGCCGCAACTTTCCGACAACTTTTAGAAAACCTTCCTAAAATAAGGGATTTGGGAAGCTATCTCGTAGGTGAATTAAATTCAAGTGCCAAACTACTAGAATTTGAAGTTGAAAATCAAAAACCTCATACGCATTTACCTGTCATAATTGATTTAACATTTTCTGCATCACAATTCGGCCATATAAGTGATCATTCCATTACATTCTCTCTGCCGTTTCCATTCGAATCTCAAGAATATTTAAAAGGTCTCGAAATAAGGAAATATCCATTGAAATTAAAAGAATTGGGCTCGCAATCCAGTGAATACACATTTAAAATTCCCGACGGATACAAAGTTAATATTGCCGAAAAAAAATGCTCCCTAAAAACTAAATTCGGAACTTTCGCTTTTAATACTAATGTTGATGGTACTGTCTTGAAAATAAATAGCGAATTTATGTTAACAAAACAATTTATCAAAGTTGACGAATATCCGGATTTTCGTGACTTTCTCATCAAATGTTCTCATCTGACAGGTCAAATTGTTTCCCTGCAAAAAAAGTAATCAAAACTCGTGACCGGCGCTAACGAAGTAACGCGCTACCACACATTATCCACGACAAAATCTTTTCGAATAACCTCTGATTAGTTCCAAACTAAAGATTATATACTTCTGCTATTTTTTCCATAAAATTAAATCAATATTAAAATTTATTTGTTCTTCTCCGTGTCAATCCGTGTTTTCCGTGGGCAATAATATTAGTAGTGCACAATACCTTCACGCGCTTGTTCTTCTTCTCATAATGCAGCACGTGGCCAGCAATCCTATAATTAACATGATTCCGGGTTCCGGTATCACTTGCGGTGATGTCTCTTCGCTTACAGGCTCCAATCCCGCTTCAATATATTGTTCAGTATTTTCCAAAACTACCGCACCGGAAACCGGTGTGACAAGATGGTAATCAGACGCTATTTCTACAGCTTTGATTTTATCTTTTCCATTCCGCGAATTGGCAAGTTTACTTACTTTCTCATTCGCCCATAATCGTGCGACATGTGAATCTTCGTTTATTTTGTCAACATTTCGTGATGGAATTAATTCTCTGTCAAAATAAAATTGTTTTTTTGTTCCACGCCATAGATCAAAAAGTTTTTCCAGCTCAGCTTTAGAGTTTCCAAAAGAACGAAGCAGTTTAATCTGAGGTAGTCCATTGAGCTTTGCAGCAATTTTATTAGGACCGCCACCAAACTGAAAGTCATATATTTTCGGGTTTTTCGGTCTGCGTTCCAAATTTTGAATTAAATTTTCCGCGTCCATCAATTCAAAAGGCTGTGTTCCATGAAGCCATAAAACAATGCTGTTTGTTTTTTCAGAAGCGATGTTCCACCCCTCAACTAAAGCGGGAATATTATCACATCCTCCGACAAAATATGATTCGGATAATTCATCAACAGATTTCATTTTTTTTACATTGTCAGATGCAAGTAAAACTGAAAAGTCAACATTATTCGGAAATTGTTTAAAGGCTGATTTAATTATTTCGACATTTTTTTTCATCCGACGTGAACCGTCAATTATTAAAACAACTTTCTCCGGACAAACAACATTTCGTTCTTTTATTTTTTGCAAAACAATTTGATTTGTCTCTCCGGCAAAATTATCTACTAATATTTCTTTTGGTTCCGACAAACGTTCGGCCATAACAGCGAATCCGTTTTCGAATTGATTTTCCGTCAATTTCGTTCGCAAAGCGAATAAATTTGTTGCAGGATGTTCAATAATATTCTCCGAATTGTTTGTAACAGGCAGCAACCGTTCTTTCGATTCAATCCATACTGAATGATCAAGACCATTTTTTATGTTAAAATTTCTCTCTGTAAAATTAGGCAGTTGAAGCAAACCTGAAGTATAGGATTCCAAAATAAGCGGAGATGTAATTCCAATTTTAATTTTCATTGTTCCGCCGTTTGGTGGAACCGGAAAACATTGCACAAGAATTTGATCGGGACCGCAAGTTGTAACAAGAACTGGGTCGCGACGTCGCTGAACGACTTTTTTATATGCTTCCTTCACTTTAGCTCTACCGGCATAAGCAGCTTCCCGTTCTTCGCCGTCGATCCACAAAGTCAAACGTGAAACAACCCCGTTTGGCGGCAAAGTTACTTGCGTGCGTGCTTCTCTTTGTAACCGGGAATCATTTTTAAACTCCATAATCCATTCTGTATAATATGTCGCGCTTTCAGGATTTACAATACTGTCAATTCTTGACTGTTTGAGCGCCAGTCCACGAATTCTTGCGGAAACTTCATCACCCCCCTGCCCGAAATCAAATTCATTCGCGTTAATTCTTGCTCCGCCTCTGAAGCCGACAAATCCCGGTGGTTTTACAGCGTTATAAGGTGTACCGGTAACTTTATAATAAATCCCTCTGACTTCTTTTGCAGGCACGCGTTTAAAGATCAGGTTTAAAATCAACGTTGAAACATCAGGCACTCTCTGCCCTTGAGGATAGCATGCCCGTAAAAGGGTATCATTGTTCCCCGCTTTTCGCAATAATTTTATTCCATTAATTCTTGTGGATTGTTTTTCACCTGCAGCCATTTGAACTCCGGTATAAGTTATAATCTTTGGAAGTTCAAGTAAAATAAAGATTAGACAAATAGCAAGAACAATTTGCCAGCAACGGGAAAGTTTTTTGGGTTGTAACATCCCGCGTAATTTTTTGCGTAAAAGAAATGCAACTATTAATGAAGTCAGCGGAGATAATGGAAGAAAACCAAAACCCATAAATAAAATTCCTATTGCAGCAAAAGGCATAATCGGTATAAATATTATTGAATAGAACAATGATATCCCTATTGTGCAGCTATTAATAACACTAATGACTTTGATATTATTTATTCTTTCCTTTTTAATTGCTAAACAAACAAATAAATTACCAACAGGTACAAAGGATATCAAAATTAAATGGAAATACGAGGGTATAGGATCAAAAATAGCACTCGCACACATTCCGCTAATTACTTCAACCATAATTGTTATAGCCGGAAGCACAACACCAAAAATCATAGCGAAAACAAAAAAAGTTGTGCTGAATTTGGTTGAACTTTTGAATTTGTTCGACTTTCCGGGAAGACAATTAGATTTTGTTTGGCAATTCTTTGTCTCAGGTTCCGCAATTCTCAAATTTGCAATTACTTTTCCAATATCTTCTTTTGTGACTATTTCTAACTTTGCACCAATTATTTCTTCATCAATATGCCGCCGCAAATCCTCAATCACTTCATCAGCATCAGCACCTGAACTTTCAAGATTCGCGCGTGCGTTATCCAAATAATCTTTTAATATTTCTTTTGCTTTATCTGTCCATTCCTGCATAATATACTCCTTTATTATAATTGTTGAGAGTTACTAGGTGCCTGACCCCACATTAGTCAATAGGTGCCTGACCCCATAATAGCCACTAGGTGCCTGACACCCTATTAACTATTCTATTTGCCGCGTAATTTATGGCTGCCTTTAATTAGTGTATCTAAATGTTTGTTCATTAGCGCCACGGTTCTCTTCCCTTTCGCTGTGAGTGAATAATATTTTCTTACCGGTCCTTCCGTTGATTCTTCCAGACGGGTTGTTACGAGTTCCTGAAGCCGCAGTCGCGACAGAAGCGGATAAATTGTACCTTCGGTTACTCCCAGTCCGGGCATAGCAACAAGAGTTTTTACGAGATCGTAACCGTAATATTCTCTTGCTTCAAGCGCGTTAAGAATGCACAATTCAAGGATTCCTTTTCGCACTTGCACAGTCCAGTTATCAAAATAATCGGGTGTGTTTTTCATTGTTTCTCACTTTTACAATTAAATATGCTGCAGCAATTGAAATCAAGTTTACCGGCAATCGATAAAATTACCGCAACAGGCAGTTGAACAGCTATTTGATTTGCCGGTTTCAACAAATGATATAAAATAAACCCGTAATATATAGCTCCGAGATTTGTAATAACCATTATAAGACTATTTAAACTAATTCGAAATAATTTCATCAGAGTTGCGTTTCCGGTATTTATATCGTTCTTCGCATGTCATTTATTCAGCAAATAATTCAACAGAAAAATTCTCACGTCTCACTACATTGTATCACAAAGTACCTCGTTTGTCAAGGTACGTTAAGAAATTAGTTTGTAATGGGATAAAGTTTGTTGTTTGAAATAAACGGATTAATAAGAAGATGCTTGAAAAAGGATAAATGTCCCACCGACCTTGTGTCGGTGAACATATAAAATCTATACTTGGAATTCAAATGCTCTTTTCGAACACCATAAAATTAGAGAAAACTATAAATCAGACCGCGGTAAATTTTTATCTCTGTCAAAAAGCGGATCTTCGTGTTCCGGCATTTCATAATCCGGAAATTCTTTCATCCAATGCTCTCTGTCTTCTTCATTAGCGTAATATTTATAATAAATGTCTATGTCTTCATCACTACCCGACCCGCAAATATCTATATGACAATTAAGTTCCATTTCAGGCGGGAAAGTTTGAGTAAATTCCTGTAAAGAATCGTGTAAAAGATGTGTGTATAATTCTCTATCGCTTAAATGATTTGTATTATTAAAAAACACCCGCATTTCAGCCAATTTATTAATTACTTCCCATAACTTTTCGCGAAGTTGTTTGTCATCCAATTCGTCCGGTTCAGGCATAAAAACGCCTCGTTTAAGCAGTTCAGCAAAGTGAGTTGTATCCGGCGCGTTTTCAAAAGCCTCGATTTGTTTTAGAAACGCGTCTTCGATTTCAGGAGGAATATCGCTATCGGGATTTTTATGAATAGTAATTTCCTTAATTTCACCATCCAAAAAAATCTTTCTTATTATTTTTTCGAATTTTTCCGGCATTGATTCTTCATCACTTTCAGTTATTTCTTTTAAATCTTCTTTGGAAATGGAGTTTAGTGCTTCACCAAACGCATCAATTTTATCTCCCAGGAATTTCAATTTCTCCCTGAGTAGATCTTCGTCACCGGTTTCCCAGTAATCGCCTTCATCAACCACCTCAAGATCAGGGATATATTTTTTCTTAATATATTGTAAGAGTTTTACTACTGTTACATGAACTTCCGGGGGTGCGAACTGTGTTTTAATAAAATCCCATTCCGGTTCTTCAGGATTATAAGGCACTTTCGTGATAACATTCATAATATTTCGTAAGCCACCGTCTTCAATGTTAAAAAAGAAACTAAGTGATTCGCTTTTTTCATGTGGAGTTACACTTACACCTTTAATTTTATCTTCTTCGTCATATATTCGTTCAGAAGCTTTCCAATTCATTGTTTCTGCGATATCAATTAATTCATCGCAAAACTCGTCGATTAAATTTATATTTGAAATTCTTCCTTTATAATGTATTGTTATTCCCATAATATAATTGATTGTGATTTAATCGCATAGCAAATATGTATTATACTATTCTCCAGATCCCGCTTTTTTAATTTCTTCAATAATATGCCTTGCGTGAAGACGGTCGTCAATTCGTCTCGCTATAGTAATTTTTTTACCGGAATTTGTTATTAGAATAATCGAAGAAAAAATCACCTTGTCGGATTGAGTTGTATCTTCAAGCTTAATCTCTTCTATATCTGAAGACGATAAATTATGTACAGAACGAAAGCCTATCCAACCGTTCATAATTGAAATTGAGCCGTTAGATACAGTGACTTCGCTTTTGTAAAGCAGGCGGTCAAGAAATCCATAAAAAAGAAAAGGCAGGACTGCGGTGAAAATTATTTTAATCATCATAGGCGGGCTTCCAATAATCCATAATAACGCAACAACAACACTCCAAACAATACTAAATAAGAACAAAGGAATTGCTTTTTTACCTGCAGTTGGGAAGATGAATTTGACTCCCCCATTCATTAGTTTTTCAGAAATTATTCCGGAAGATTTCAATAAAGAATCTCCTGTAGTTTTTTCCATATACTTATTTAATGAAGAACTGTCAATTTCAAAATTTTCTCTGCTTTCTTCAGTTCTGAAAACAGGTATTTCAAAAATCGCTTTATAATCTATTCCGGGAACATCAGCACTTATTTTGAGCTTCCAGATGATCGCGTCACGTGGATTTTCTTCATTAGTTTCTTTTGCGTCGAAAGGAATTTTGAATAAAACAGGTATCGCCGATTGTGTGGGATCATCTTCAAACACCTCATGCTTTATGAGATATTCATCCTGCCATAAAATTCGTTCGGCTGTCGAACGATTTTTTCCTGTACCTGAATAATGTCTGTTAATGCAATTCAATTCTACTTTGAATCCGTTTTCAGATTTAACATTCACTTTGGTAACAATAATCCCTTTAAGCGCGCCGCCTGCAACACCCGGAATAGATTTCATTATAAAAACGGATTCGCCATATTTTATCAAACGGATAAAAGAAACTACTGTCCAGATTATCAAACCGATACCTATTAACGGAAAAAGAAAAACAAATAACAAAGCATAATTTTTTTCTTTTAATATTTCAGGAACGAATAAAATAGTGATCGGCCAGGAAATCAAATTCCAAACCAATGCAAAAAGCAACGCTAAATAAGTTAATTTTTTATTCGACGATTTTATTTTTCCGATAGACCATTCCGGTTTGTAAAGCCATGGCTTATCGGGATTTTGTTCTTGCAAATTTATATTTTGATTAAACATTTTTTTCAAATGATAAAGGTTAATGCTTAATATCAATTATTTTTTCTATCTTAATAGCTTTACCGTTGATTAATGCGTCAGCAACCTTCCTGTGTGCAGAATTTAATATGTTCCCAAAAGTTTGTCTTGAAACTTCCATCTCTTTCGCAGCTTTTTCCTGATACATTCCTTTAAGTACAGCAAGTCTTATCGCTTCAACTTCACAAATATCAAGACGCACTTCACGTAAATCACTCTCCAACACATCTTCAGGCCTAAAGCAAGTGAATTGAAATTCAGCATTAATTCTTCTTTTTTTACAAGGTCTCGGCATAATGAAAGTTAATTGTTAATAGTTAATTGTTAATAGCATATGCTAGTAATTATATCAAAAACAACCCTTTTGTCAAGTCTATATTTTTTTATTATCGCCACAAAGACTCTAAGACACTAAGAATACAATTTATTTAATTCGAATATATATTATTATTTTGATATTAATTATTTTGACATAAAAGTGTTTTTTTGTTCTTTGTATCTTTGTGCCTTAGTGGCTAATTTAATAAACTGTCAGCATTATTTTCTTATGTGCTTCAATTAATTTCTTGTGATTTTGAAATTCCGAATGCAAAGAAGAAAATATATTTTCACCAGATAATATTTTTTGACACAAATTGTAAACAGCAGGACTGTACAATTTTGATAAAATATTCTCGTAATCGGGAGTTATGAAATCAGATGATAATTTCATTTCCAGTATTGTCTGCAAACAACTGAAGCGAAGATTTTTTTCTTTACTGATCTGTCCAAAAAACAATGTTCGGGTCAAATATTCTAGCGCTATTTTAAATTCTCCGACTGCAAGAGCAATAAGTCCTTTTAATTCGCTTAAGCGAAAATCTTCCCACTCGGAACCGTTATCCGCTGTTATTCCAATAAGTTCACAAACGAGTTGATTATCGTTGAGGCCATAAGTTTCGATTTTTCCGGACAGTTTTTTCAATTGATCAATGTCCAGATTTTTCAAGTTAAGAATATCATCACGAAAAAATATTCCTTCGTTTTTGTTATTCCAAACGAGGTCATCAACGGGATAAATTTCTGACATTCCCGGAACGATAATTCTGCATGAATACATTTCCATGAAATTTAATTCTGATATAAAAATATCGAAACCGTTATTGAAAATAATTTTTGTCAAAAAATCTACTTCCTGTTTTGTTGTTCCTTCATAATTCCAATATTCAAATTCGAAATCAGGGATTTTGTTGAAAAATTTCCAGGATATTAAACCATCAGAATCAATAAAATGATTCTCAAGATTATAATGTTCCGCAACAGTTTCAGAATCAAAACTCGGGGAACGGAACTCGTTTAATTGGTCAAGCGATCTACCTTGAAACAATTCTGTCAGCGTCCGCTGTAACGCAACTTCAAACTGTGGATGAGCGCCAAACGCTGCAAAACAGGTTCCGTTATCCGGGTTCAACAAAGTGATATTTATAACCGGAAACTGCCCGCCAATCGAAGCGTCATGAATCAAAATTTCGAGACCTATTTCTTCAAGTTTATCAATAACGATTAGAATTTCGGGGAATTTATCGAGAATTTCTCCGGGAACTTCCGGAAGACTTATTTCTTCGGCAATGATTTTATTTTTAACGTATCTTTCTATGATTTCCGAGAGCGCCTGTGACTGTGCTTCAGAGTTAGAATTTCCTGCAGCCATTCCGTTACTTACGTACAGGTTATTCAGAATATTAACCGGGAAGAATACAGTTTCATTATTTTTAAAATCAGAAAATGGGATGCAGCAAATTCCTTTTTCAATATTTTTGGAATTGATGTCAATTAAATTTTCCGCTTTTAATTCACCGTCCGGATTATAAAATTTCCATAATTTTTCTGACAGGAATTTTTGAGAATTAGCGGGAAAGAATTTTTCGCCCGGATAATATTTTTCTTTTTCGCCAAGATAATAATCCGAAAAAAAGAAGTTTGTGCTTAGCCTTTCTACAAACTCACCAAGCGCGCTTGCCAAAGCAGCTTTTTTGCTCGTACCTTTTCCGTTTGAAAAAAGCAATGGACAATCTCTATCACAAAGATGAACTGACCAAATATCCGGCAAGGGATTCAGGCATGAAACTTCTTCGATTACAAAGCCGTGTTTTTTCAGCAAAATTCTAATTTTGGAAATTGAATCTTCAAGCGCAGCATCTTTACCTGGAATATAAGTTTTCATATTTATAATATTAACGAACTACGCAACGAAAACCTATTATGCCAAAGTTTGACCCACCTAAATCCTTACTTTTGTGCCGCCGTCTTGCACATCTAATGTCCATTATATCATTCTCAAATTCTCCTCCGCAAACAACAGCCTCAAAGCCGGAAGCAGGACCACGTGTGTCATCAACCGTGGCAGCCGGATCAGAATACCAGTCAGTTGAATACCAGTCCCAACACCATTCCCATAAATTCCCGGCCATATCGTACAAGCCGTAACCGTTAGCCATATCAACGCCGGTTGGAATTTGATTACCGTTGTAATAGCCGCACGGAGTAGTTCCGTTATCATAAGGGTCACCGCTATTCCAATAATTAGCCATACTGCCGTTGATATGATCACTATAACTTCCGCCTGCGCTTGGCCACGGATAGAAATTTTGATCAAGTCCGCCCCGAGCGGCTTTTTCCCATTCGGCTTCTGTAGGCAAGCGATAACCATTTGCATTCCAATTGCATGACCAGTCTGAGAAATTGTAGCATGGAGTTCTGCTTTTCATTTGGCTCAAGAAATTAGCATATGCGCATGCGCCATACCAGGTAACACTTTTGCACGGGAAATTTTCTTTTCCGGATTGGACAGTAAAGATTCCATTTGTTGTATAACTGATATCTGATGGAAAAGCGAGAGTTTGCCTATCGCCAAAAACATTTTTCACACGACTGTATTCTATCATAATCAGTCCATTATCATAAGCCCATTGCAGGACTTTTCTCATTTTTTCATTTGACACTTCGAATTTATCAATATAAAATGAACTTACTTTAACAGAATGAATCGGAGATTCATAAAAAGATGCAAATTCAGAGCCCATCCTATATGAACCTGACGGCACAAATCCCATTTCATCAGGCGTCGGTTCAACACACCGGAATCCAATCCCAAATCCACACGTGTTTGGTGAAATATAATTCCTCGCGGACATTTTCGACCAATGAGCCACCATACCCCAATTCCCACCACGAAGGACGCGATCTGTCTGCACAGAAGTCGGGCCGCGTGTGTTAGCGTTTGTAGCATCAGGCTGCGAATACCATGTGCCGTCATACCAATCCCAGCACCATTCCTGAACATTCCCCGCAACATCGCACAAACCATATCCGTTAGGCGCGAATGAACCTACAGGACTTTTGTATGGCATTGGCTGATTTGTGTAAGCGGGATTATAACCGCTTGTTGTACTGACATCATAAAAATATAGATTTGTACTGTAATAATTCGCACGACTGTGAGTTATGGTATCTGAATCACTCCACGGGAATCTGTGCCCGGCAACACCGCCGCGAGCAGCTTTTTCCCATTCGGCTTCCGTTGGCAGGCGATAACCGAAAGCCCCCCAATCGCACGACCAGTTTGTAAAATTATAGCATGGAGTTTTCCCTTCTATTTCGCTTCTAAAATTAGAATACGCGCATGCGCCGTACCAGGAAACAACGATACACGGGTCGTTTTCTTTATTGTTAATAACTGAAAACTTTCCTGAAGAGAAACTTATCCAGCTATACGGGGAATCCAAATCAATTAATTCCTGCTGATTGCCGCTACTGTTACGGACAGTAAGGCTTGTCGCGGTAATTTTACCGTTGTCATAAGCCCACTGCATAACCCTCCGCATTTCTTCGTTGGAAACTTCGTATTTATCAACATTAAAAGCACTTATGTAAATCGAATGAACAGGCCGTTCGATCGGACTTCCTTCGCTGAAACTATCGCCCATTACAAAAGTTCCGGCAGGAATTCTCATCATAGCGTTTGTATGAATTGGCAAATTGGTTCCTCCGCCTGAAGAAACGAGCATAACACTTGCCGGCAGATTAGTCCAAACTTTATACAGGAGTTTTAGATTTTTTGGTTTAAAAATAATAGTAACATCTTTCTTTTGCTTAAGGAAATATTTTACAACAGTTCCATTCTTTTTTGTCTTGGCCTGCAATGTTCGCGGACCGTCAACAACTTGTCCATTTAATGAATCTTTCAGAGTTACCGTTGATCCTGCCGCAAGTTCAACAGCCAGATTAGCTGTTGAATATTGAATAATTGCGTTAATTTTAGCTTTAGGTTTCCGCGGATTATTTTTAGGTGTAAGCGGACCGAAATCCGTTGAAAAAGATACTCCGGCGCTTAAGCTAAGAATAATTAATATTTTTCCAAAAAGTTTTTGAACTTTCATATTTTTTCTCCAATAATTAATAAATTATAGTTGAACGCAAAGCGTTACTTCGTTAGGACGTTTGACATTCGACGCTTATTAAAACACAAAATCAAAAATCCGAAATCAAAAATCCAAAATAATGTTAGCTCAGGTATTTGTTCATAACAACCCATATCAACTGTTCCGTCAAAAGGCATTATTCTTGCTCTGCCATCCAAATCTGTCGCGGTTTCCATCCAACTCATATTTGTGCCTGAATTTATGCAAATGGAAGGTATTTGAAGATGATAATCATTAATTAACGGATTCACAAAACTGGGAATATTAGTTATGTTTCCGCCGCCATCAGCATAACCGGTTATTTCAGGAAAAGTACAACAGTGCGTGTAATAAATTGCAAATGTTGTACTGCTGTTCACAAAATTCGGATCACTTGCAGCATTATTGTAATAGATAATATTATTAATAATTTGATTGATTTCGGTTCTGTTATTTTCACAAAAAAGCCCGCCGCCAAAATTCGTGGCGTAATTATTAACAATAGTACAATTCTCTATGCTGCTCTCTCCCCTGCAATAAACTCCTCCGCCGTTTGTCGCTGTGTTACCATAAATAAGGCACGAGCGCATATTACATTCGACCCATGTTTTAACACCGCCACCGTTTGGAGCGGAATTATAACAAATAATAGAGTTTTCGATTTGGCATCTTTGACCCAGAAAAATTCCACCGCCACCGGATTGAGAATAATTATTACTGATTATACAATTTTTTGTACCCACACTATCGTTAAAATATATTCCACCGCCGGTTCCGACAGCCATATTATCAGAAATCAGACAATTTTCCAAATATCCGTCATCTTTGCAATAAGCGCCTCCGCCAACCGATGAAATTGTCTGATTGTTGCTTATAACGCAATCTACGACTCTGCCTTCGGTTTTCAATCCTCCGCCATATATCGCGCGATTACCGCAAATAATACAATCTGCCACGCTGCCGTTACTGTTGTAATGCATTGTAATTCCGCCACCGATATTGTCCGGATACGTGTCACCATATCCTCCAGTGATTGTAAAGCCTTCAATATGCGGAGCGCCGCCGGGAAGTTTTACACATACATTTGTTTTTTCCGGGAAACCGCCATTTATGACTGTTTCCATCGCACCGGACAAACTTTTTAAAATAACATCGTTGCTGAGTATAAGCATTTTTGAAATATTATAAACACCATTCGAAACTAAAATCAATGCGCCGAAACCCGATATATCCAGTGCGTCTTGAATATTTGTCGCTGCTTTTGACCAGTTGTCAAAAGGAACAGTATGACCACCGTCTTCAGATACATAAAAAGTTGTTGGAGTTCTAAACGGAAGCGAAGCGTCACCGGCCATAGCCATTCCGTACCACCATCGCGGAGTATAACCCGACCAGTTTCGTTGAACATAATTAAACCATTCCACAAAGGCTTTTCCTGAACTTGCACCCGGAGCGGCTGCACGGTAGAAAGTATAATCTTTCCACATCCCGCCTTTTTTAGTACTTCCCCACGAAAGAAGGCCTCCGGCGTCAGGATTAAAAACGGTAGTTCCACCAATATAATCGGGAAGAGTGTAATCTTCTCCCGAGCAGGCAAATAAAGAATAAAAAAGGGCTTTTGGATTTTTTTCTATGTAATCCGTGTCAAATACACTTTCAAATATTGTTCTGTTATTTCTGTAAAATCCGTGACTTGTCCCGGAACCGTGGGTGCGGATAAAAATCAGCTCGTAATTCGATGTTAATCTGTTATCTATATAATCCGCCGCCGTTGTATCATTCCAATTTGTAACCATAACGGTATTGTTATAAACCTGTCGGATATAATCTGCATCATCCTCACCCATATAAGCCCAATCATCATCATTATATACGAGCGCAATATTTGTTGATGAAATATTTCCGTTACGGTACTGATGATTTTTATTAAAATAATTTGTTAGAAGAGAAGTTTCATTTCCAAGCGTGGATAAATCATCAGTTTTCATCCTGGATACCCATATTTCGAGATTTAAATCCCCATCTCGCGTATCGTACTTTCCGGCTGAATAAGGCGGACTATTGCTGTAATCGTACCATCCGCCATCCAGGTCCATATAAAAAATATCGCATGGAAAATCTTCATATTCGCTTGTCGGTAATTTCTCGAATTTTTCAACCATTTCATAAATTATGTGAGGAATGTCACCAATCAAAACCGCACCGACTAATGATTCGGTGCTGAAATACAAATTGCTCAACTCGTTGCGAAGTCCTTCAGCTCCGCCTGATTCGTAAAGATAAGTTATAGTTGAATATCCTGCTGCGGAAAGGTCTGTTGAATATTGATTTATTTCTGTGAAAATTCCATTGTAAATATTTGAATTAACGATGAGACAAATTTTTCCGGAAAGTTGCGCGTTAATTTGTTTAGTAATACTACTTAATAATTTTATATTTATTTTATTGTCAGAAAAAACAGCATCGTGCAAAGGTTTAGTTTCCTGCGTGGAACTAATCCATTTAGTCGGCGTTGGGGCTTTTTCCGCTTTACCATCTACAATAAACAAACTACAAAAAATGGCGATGGCCGTGCAATAAAACGTAACTTTGTTGGAAAGTAAAGGGATTTTCTTCATAAGACTTTCGAAGTTTATTGATGATTGTGGTACAAATATAATGCAAAACGACTTATGACAATATTATACTACATTTTCTCCAAATGAAATGTTGCGCTGATTTCCGCGTTCGCGAATTCATAATAAAACAGTCTTGGCATAATTAGTTTAAACAAGTTCGCGAAGAAGGTAAAAAGAAAACATACAATTCGCATATAAAAATCAGCTATTCCAAATGTTTCGACTGTTCTTTAAAAACAACACAAGAATTTCTGACATCCGGAGGACAGTTTGTTATTTCCCAGCATGGTTTAGTATTCAATATTGCTTTCACACCTTCAATATTGATTCTTTTTTTTTGAATAAGTTTCTTGACATATTCTAATTGATCTAAATCTGCCTTGGAATAATATCTGTTTTTACCAAGCCGCGCAGGTTTTACCAGATCGTTTTTTTCCCAAATTCTTAGTGTGGCGCAGCATACTCCCAACAGTTTAGCGACAATGCCTATTGTATATAATGGTTGTTGATAGTTTGTTTCCATAGAAATATGTGGATTATAGGTTAAGTATAAGTTCGGTTTATATATCATATCATATTAAACGGTTTTTTGTCAAG
>JAOZNZ010000944.1 GCA_029933535.1 bacterium
AAAATTTTAAATTTATCCCGAGGCGCTCGCGCGCTCGTGGACTAATTTTCTCCATTAAGCAAAAACTTAAAATCATGAAAAATTTATTCAACCGATTATTCTTATTCTTTTCTTTTTCCTGCCTGTTCGGCAATGCGTTAACTATTAATCATATTCAGGGAAATCCTGACTTCTTTGCCGCGATTACTTCTCAACAAATTCAAAATGCTAAAAATAAATTGCATATCGCTTACGGACATACCTCACACGGTAGTCAGCTTACCACCGGCATGAACGGCCTGGTTGGATTTATTAATGGTGGCGGGTTGGGAATGTCGAGGCCTGCTGACTTCTTTGCATGGAATAACGGCGGATCCGGCGGAGCTCTCGATTTGCATGATTATGCCATGGGCGGCGATTGTGGTTACTATCCACAGTGGGTAAATAATACTACTTCCTATCTGAACAATCCGGCTAACAGTAACTGCAATGTTATTATCTGGTCATGGTGCGGACAAATTAGCGGTAAATATGCCGCCGGAACTCTTTCAAATGAATACCTTTTGCCTATGGCAGTGCTTGAAACTAATTATCCGAATGTTACTTTTGTTTATATGACCGGACATCTTGACCATTGGAGTGATGCTGATTTGAAAGCTGCAAACCAGCTTGTCAGAGATTTCTGTTCCGCGAATAATAAAGTGCTTTATGATTTTGCTGATATTGAATCTTACGATCCTGATGGTTCTTTTTATGAATTCGCTAATGATAACTGTGATTATTATGCAAGCGTAGGCGGTGCACTTTTAGGTAACTGGGCACAGGCATGGCAAGATTCTTACGTTACAAATGTGGATTGGTATATCTGCTCTTCCGCGCATTCGGAACCCCTTAACGCAAATCAAAAAGCATATGGCGCGTGGGCATTGTGGACAGGCATTGCTGCAATCCCGGAACCAGGCGCCTTTGGCGCAGTTATCAGTTATTTGTTATTAGTTCTCGGTATTTGTAGAAAATTCATCCTAATAAAGCAATGATAATCTTATTGACCATAATTTGTTTTTGTCCTGATATATTATCGGGACAAAATCAAATTAATAGGAGACAACCATGAAATCACCAGCCAAACAACTGTTAGCGACACGCGTCTTCTCAGCATTCATCCTGATATTAGCTGCCACGGGAATGATTTCTACTGCTAATGCACAATTCGCAACTCTTCACGAGTTCGCCGGGGGTTATGACGATGGACGAAATCCGTATGGAGGCCTTACTCCCTCTGGTAGCACACTCTACGGAATGACACCCATCGGCGGGAGCAACGACTATGGTGTCATATTCAAAATGAACATTGACGGCAATGGCTACACAAATCTGCACAAATTTGTCGGTGGCG
>JAOZNZ010000254.1 GCA_029933535.1 bacterium
ATGTTGACAGCGGAATTTACTGCCGCCAAATTAAAAAGATTTCCATAAAAGGACAAAAAACAATCGACCCTCGACCCAATTTCCCGGTTTCCGAGCAAGGAATTTCAAAGACTTGTGTTCAGACTACTGCTGGCCCTAATTTTGATTATAAAGTTTGCAGTCTGAAAAACATCAACATAAAAAACGGGCGACTTTTTAATTCGCTCTTTTCTACAAAAGGAAACGTTAATTCAGCTAAAGCAACTTTAGAAAATCCCCTCTCGGGCTTTTCTATCTCAAATGTAATTATAAGAGCCGGTACCGATGCCGACCTTTCTATAAATGCCCCTCCAACTATTACACCTAACATCTTTGCAACCAATGTTCACAGCGGAACAGAAATAATTATTCCTTTTGTTTTTGACAGTATTGATTCAGGCGAAACACTTGCCGTACGTATTCATAATCGCGGTCCTGCTCTCGATGCAGTTATTTCGAATTATTACGGTCAATCATTTGGATACGGTGAAGCGTGGAAAGTTACCGATTATCCTGAAAGCGGAATGTTTGTATGGATTACCCAACCCTATCAGGAAGATATTTATTCCAACATTATTGTCAGAGTTTCCGACAATGGAATTCCTAATAAAGATGATGACATGAATATTATAGCTTCTGTTACTTCAAGTAATTTAGCTCCGGTATTGACACTTACCCCTGATGACAATCCGCGAGTAATAAATTTACTTCAAGAGACTAATTTATCGTGGGTAGCTTCTGTTTCTGATCTGAATATTTATGACATTATAACTTTTGCAATTGAAAACAATTCTCCGGGATTGCTTGTCAGTAATCTTACCACACGATCATTTTATGTCTATTCTACAAATCTAATTGTAGGTTCTTATTCAAATATTATCTTCAAAGCCACTGATGGTGACGGACTTAGTGATTCAATATCTATGACTCTTTATGTTACCAGTAACGCTGCTCCTGTTGTTTCAACAACTCTTACAGATGATAAAATCACTACAGGTGTGAGTAATACTTTTGATTTTTATGTTATCGCAAATTCTATAAATACAAACGATCTCACTTTTCTGATTCCATCAAATATTCCTTCCGGCGCTGCATATTCTGAAACTACTTACAGCTCTGTTTTGATCGCTTCAAATAAATTTAAATGGACTCCTGCAACTTCCCAAACCGGTGTTTACAATTTAAACTTTACTGTTTTTGATTCAAGCATAGAACCAATGACAGGCGAAGTTGATGTCGTTATCACCGTAACTAACGGAATAACAAGCGCCAATTCATTTTATAACTTTAATTACGATGAAGCATCCGAAAGTACTGATGAAACGGGACCTTTCTATTCAAGCTATGCTGCTTATCCGGGAAAAATAGGCCACATCACGGCAAACAGCAGTGTTTACAACTCTCAATTCATTGCCGGCACAAAAGATACTACAGGTAATTGGCAGAATGCAAGTTACCTCGCCAAATTCAGTAATGTGAAAATTGAAGGCGTAGCTTACAGCAACACTTTTATCTCTCTTAAGAAAATTTCTATCTGGCAGGGAGATACATTTGATTTCGATGACAATGCAGTTTGGATTGACGGCACTCGTGCTACAGACAATTCACAACAATGAGTTTGTGATTTGAAATTTGAAACTTGAAATTTGACGTTTGAAGTTGGACGTTGGATGTTGGATATTTGTCCCATTTGGCGCATTCGTCTTTCAACTTCCGCTAGAATTTTGATTCTTTATTATTCCTTCTTTTTTTAGTGTCAATATCACACATTAGCGTGTCTTTTTGACACGCTCTTTCTTACATTTTCTCATCTACAGTACGTTTTTTACGATATTTACAATTTGGCACACTTTTTGCTTTTTATTAAATGAAATTAATGTATTAACAAATTAGCAAGGAGGTGCGATATGTTTCTACCAACTATAACACTACCAAAACCGTCCCTAAACATTCTTGACGACATTCATCAATTACGGAATGAAATGAACAGGTTGTTTGACGGCAAATTACCATTTGTCTACCGTAATGAATTTCCACCAATTAATATGAAAGTCGATGAAGATAATGTCATCGTTACAGTTGAAATCTCCGGTCTGAATGAACAGGAAATTAAGGCTTCTGTTAAAGCCAATATTCTTAATATCAGTGGAAAACGTGTGGAGGAAACAATCGGTGAAAATGGTGTCATACACCGTAATGAACGGTTCACAGGTGAATTTTCAAGAACAATTGAGTTGCCTGCAAAAGTTAATGCGGATGCTGTCACCGCGGCTTATAAGAACGGTATTCTTACATTAACTCTTCCTCGCGCTGAAGAAGAAAAAGCAAAGAAAATCGAAATCAAAACTGCTTAATAATCTGAAACAATAAAGAGGTGTATTATGAGTAATAAAAATATTCAAAAAAAAGAAACTGCTGTTCCTCACTCTGTTGAACGAATAAATGATCAACCTGTTTTTATTCCGGCAGTCGATATAATAGAAGATAATAATTTTTTTAAAATAATTTCCGATATTCCGGGCGCAGATAAAAACAGCATCGATGTAAAATTCGAAAAAAACGTCTTGACAATCCGAGCTGAAAGTCTTGAAGATAATTATAAAGGCGAATTGGTTTATGGTGAATATACAACCGGTAACTATGAACGCAGTTTTTCTGTATCAGACGAAATTGATTCTGAAAAAATCGAGGCTAAATATGATAAAGGTGTGTTAACACTTATACTTCCTAAAGCCGCTTCGATAAAACCAAGAACAATTGAAGTAAAAACTGAATAATTTAATAATTATTCACTTAACAAATTAACCGATTAAAATGGAGGTGATTGTTATGTCCATTACTGATTTAATTCCTTGGAAACGAAATAAAAATGTTTCAGTAAATAAAAGTCGTTCTTTTCATTCTTCTCTTCAAAATGAAGTTAATCGACTTTTTGATAACTTCGGACGAAACTGGGATGTCGATTTCCCATTCAACAAAGAAGAAAGTTCTGTGTTTTACCCGGATATAAATTTATCCGAAAATGAAAACGAATGTGTCGTTACAGCTGAACTTCCCGGTATGGATGAAAAAGATGTCAACGTTGTACTAAAAAGCGGCGGGCTCACTATAAAAGGCGAGAAGAAAAGCGGAAGTGAGGAAAAAAAACAAAATGGGTACATTTATTCCGAAAGAACTTACGGCTCATTTTACAGGCAAATACCTTTGCCGGAAGAAATCGATCCCGATTCCGTGGAAGCTAAATTTAAAAACGGTGTCTTAACAATCACCTTGCCTAAAACTGAAAAAGCTAAGGCGGGAAGAAAGAAGATCGACATCAAAGCTGAATAATCGTAAAAAATCCCTCGCAATAAGCGGGGGATTTTTAAAATTTGTCCAAAAGCCAAGCCTTAAGTTTCTATCAATTCAATTGCTCCTCAGCCATCTCTCCCATTTCTCCCATAATTCCCATTTCCCTCACTACACTTTTTCTGTTGATTATTGAATATTGATTATTGTTTATTTAATTCGTTTTTCTCCCCCTAATTCTCTCCCACAAATATTTCACCACAAATAGCGGGTTGTAATAGCAATACCTGAACCATAAACGCTTAGGCTCCTGAACCAATCTGTATAACCATTCCAATCCGTGATCCTGCATCCAATCCGGCGCCTGTTTAACTGTACCGGCATGAAAATCGAACGCGGCACCTATTGCGACAACAACCGGCACATCTAACTGTTCAGCAATTTTATCAACAAATATTTCCTGTTTTGGAGCACCAAGACCAATCCAAACAATATTCGCTCCGCTATCATTTATTTTTGAAACTACTTCTTTCTCTTCGTCAGAAGTTAAAGCTCTGAAAGGTGGGGAATACGAATCACAAATATCAATATTTTCAAATTTATTTCTCAGATTACTGTCCAGTTTTTTTAAAGTTTCTTTCGTACTGCCGTACAAAAAATGTTTAAATCCTGATTCAACGGACTTCGACATGCATAATTCAAAAAAGTCAGGCCCGTATACCCTGTCATGAATATCAGCTCCCCATGAACGCATTGCCCACACTAACGGCATTCCATCCGGAAAAGTCATAGCCTCAGGATTATTAAGCGCGATCATCAATTCAGGCATAGACTGTGCAACCATAGTAACATGAACATTGCATAAATTCATACGAATCTGATCTCCTGTTTCAATCGCATTTTTTACTAACTGCAATGCTCCGTTATAATCTGACACCCTTAATTTCACATTAAGAATCGGACAAATATCCGGAAATATATTTTTTTCATTATTATTCATTGATTATATTTTATCACAATTAACAAGAAATGTCGATGACATTCAACAATAAATGTGATATAATAATAAATAAATAGCCACAAAGGCACGAAGTCACGAAGAAGAAGAAAAATTATAATCTTAGTGTCTTGGTGTCTTAGTGGCAGACTAAAAAATAAATAATATCAATAGTACAATCCAAAAGCATTATGAAAAATATACAAAATAAGCTCGCTGCCGCAAGAGGAAATTCGCCATGCGACACGATTATTAAAAATGCTAAAATCATCGATGTCTTTTCTTCGGAAATTATCGAAAGCAATGTCGGAATAACTGATGGAACTATTGTCGGAATTGGTAAATATGAAGGTATAGAAATAATCGACGCAAAAGACGCTTTTCTTGTTCCGGGTTTTGTAGAAGGGCATATTCACGTTGAAAGCACACTCCTTACAATTCCTGAATTCGCTAAAGCGGTTTTACCTCATGGAACAACAACCGCTGTTATCGATCCTCACGAAATAGCGAATGTTTATGGAATTGACGGTATAAAATATATGCTTGACAGCGCCAAAAATTGTCCGCTTGATATTTTCGTTATGCTGCCCTCATGTGTTCCTGCTTCGCCTTTCGAATCATCCGCTGCGGTATTAACGGCAGATGATCTCGCAAAACTTATTGATAATCCACACGTTGCAGGGATAGGTGAATTAATGAATTATCCTGCCTTATGCAACGGCGATCCTGAATTCTTGAAACGTGCGGAACTCGCTGAGCAATACAAAAAAATAGCCGATGGTCATTCTCCGGGATTGACAGGTAAAATGTTAAACGCGTATATTCTCGCGGGTGCGCAAACTGATCATGAATGCACTACCGCACAAGAGGCAAAAGAAAAACTGAAACTTGGGATGCATGTTCATATTCGCGAAGGGAGCACGGAACATAATTTACTTGAATTAATAAAAATTGTAACTCCGGAAAATTCCCGCTTTTTCTCTTTTGTTTCCGATGATAAACATCCTGATGATTTGCTTGAACAAGGTCATCTTGATCACTCTGTCAGATTAGCAATTCAAAACGGTATTCCACCACTTACAGCC
>JAOZNZ010000945.1 GCA_029933535.1 bacterium
AACAACATAAGCACCAACAGTTGTAAAAGTATGCTGAACAGAAGTTAAAGCAGCACCGTTAGTTACCGGAAAGCCATCACCAAAATCATAAGAATAATTTACAATAGCGCTTTCCGGATCAGTTGAACCGGCACCGCTGATTGTAACAGTAACGGGATTTTTTCCTGAAGGCGGTGAAACGGAAATTTTGGCGACCGGAGAATAATTAGTATCCCATTCGTAGCAGCCGATATCAACAATTTCATTAAATACGCGTGATTTGTTGTCAAGATCAACCTGATTTTCTACCGGAACATCAACCAAATCCTGATATTCAATAATTTCGAGAACACCAAGAGCGGCATAAGAATCGCTCCAAATAGTTTCGATGTTTATGATAATTACGCCATTAGTATCCGGTTTAACTTTATAGATATACCCACGATATTTCACATTATTTTGCACAGTAGGAAGTCCACAATTTATTCCATTAATATAACATCTATAAGAATAATTATCATTTGCCGAAGCAAAGAAATTAAAATCATAAATATTAGTCGCCACAAGCCCGGAAATTTTTATTACAGGTAAGTTAGTTGTATCAATAAGCAGACAATCGCGCTGCGCTGTTTCAGGATAAAAATAATTAGAAACTATTCCGCTTGAATTTTGCAAATCATAAGTTTTTAAAAATTCCAGAGAAATACCACTTGAACTTCCTGACGAATCGATCGCACCCGCAATTTTAACACCTGCGGCAACGTTAGTAATATTGTTCCAGTTTCCCGGAGTCGTGTGCTCCGGCACGCCGAGATCAAAGAGAAAGTTTCTGGATTCAGGATAGTTTCCGCGAACATAATTTGTACCTGAATCAACACATGGCGAAGCGGAATTAAGCCTGTAATTTTCGCTTCCGGGATTTAAGAAATTCGGTGCGGTAGTTATTGTGCCGCTAGTATTTAAAACCGGAAGTTCTGTTATCGCCGGAGTTACGCAACAGTTAATCATAGAAATAAGATTACTTTGCACGCCTGGATAATCAAAACTAAAATCATAATTTGGACCATCGTTATCATAACTAATAACATTTTGAGCTTCACTTTCAGAAGCCTGATTAGGATCAAAAACTAAAGCACCTTTTACTGACGACCATCCGGCAATTTTGTTTTTCGTGATAGTAGTATTATAAAGGTCACCGCCAACGCTACATTCGACAATTGTCGGGCCTTCGTTATTGTCAATCAAGCAATTGTATAACGCGCCGTCGGTATGAGCAGCAACAGCAGCACTATCCGCACCAGAATAATTCGCAGTAATATGGCAATTGCTTACAACTCCTGAATCAAAGATTTGAACTCCGCCGCCGATTAAAGAAACGTTTGAAACAATAA
>JAOZNZ010000255.1 GCA_029933535.1 bacterium
ATAAGGTGGAAGGGAAGGAACAAGCTTTTTATTATAGCATTAGGAACGATGATGATACCGTTTCCGGTAGTTATGGTACCGTTATACTGTATGTTCAGGTCGTTTGGAATGATAGGGACAATGCAGCCGTTATGGGTAGGATCGTTTTTTGCTGGTGCTTTTAACGTGTTTCTTTTGCGGCAGTTTTTCATGACATTGCCGATAGATATTTCAGAAGCGGCTAAAATTGACGGATGCAGTGAGTTCATGATTTTCTTAAAAATCATACTTCCGATATCCAAGCCTGCATTGATGGTTGTTGGACTATTTCAATTCATGGCGACCTGGAATGATTTTTTAGGTCCGTTAATATATTTAACCGACCAGAAAGATTTCACGCTTGCGCTTGGTTTACAATCATTTCAAAGCCAGCATGGGGGAACAGAATGGCATTATCTTATGGCGGCAAGTATATTGATAATATTTCCTGTAATAATGCTGTTTTTCTTCACACAAAAAACTTTTGTTGAAGGTATATCAATGACAGGAACGAAAGGGTGAAGGTAGAAGTCGGGTGTCAGGTGTCAGGTGTCAGAGATAACACACCCCGTCGCTTCGCGCCACCCCTCTCTAGAGGGGAATTAACAGGTGTCAGGGGGAAGGTGTAAGCCGCGCTCTTGACCGGCGTATGCCTGGTTCCAAGCGCGAGCAGTTAATAGTTAATAGTTAATAGGAAGATTTAAGAACCACCCCGCCCTGTCGGGCACCCCTCCTAAAACAGGAGGGGATTTAAGAAACGGACGAAACGGACAAAACGGACCGAATGGACCGAATGGACTGAATGGACCGAATGGACTGAATGGACCGAAGTGGACAAAACCACCACGACAGATTTTTAACAGTGCGCGTTCATCAATTTTAAAATACAAATAAAATCTTCTTTCTTTATCATTTTGACCTACATCATTTTGACTTAAATAATTTTGTTTAAATTCAATTTATAGTAATCAAAGCATCCCTGCTTTGATCCGTTTGCAGATCATTATTGCTTTGTTTAGGTTAACGTGTCGGCCAAATCGCTTGATGCACATTAATTGTCGATGGTTACTTTGTAAGCTGGAAGCTTACATTACTTTATTATATTCAATTGTACTTTCTAATTTTATGTCTCTTGAGGATGATCCGATCATTATTTTGAACTTACCGTCTTCGGCGGTCCAGGATTTGGTTTTAGGGTTCCAAAAGGCCAGGTCTTTCCAATTCAACTTCAACTCGACTTTTTTAGTTTCACCCGGTTTAAGAAAGACTTTTTTGAATCCTTTCAGCTCTTTTACAGGTCGGTTTACTGAGGATTTAACATCGTGAACATATAGCTGAGCGATTTCGGCTGATGATTTTTTGCCTGTATTTTTCAAAGAGAAACTAACAGTTATTGGTTTTTTCTTACTCATATTATTCGACGACAATTTCAAGTTTTCATATTTAAAAGTTGAATATGAAAGACCGAATCCAAACGGATATAACGGTTCAATATTTTTTGTGTCATACCAGCGATAACCCACTAAAATACCTTCTTTGTATTTTAATTTGTATGTGTCTTTGTATTTTCCGCTTTCTCTCTTCTCAATTTTTTTTGGCTTATAGTCCGCGCCGGGTGAATCAGCAAATTCCTTTTCAATTGTTATAGGGAGTTTACCTGAAGGGTTGACCCGTCCAACCAGTATATCGACAATAGCTTTCCCCTGACACTGCCCGCCGTACCACGCGTAAAGGAGTGAGTTAACTTTATCAGCCCAATTGACCATACGTTGACCTGAACCGAACATAGCGACAACCACATTATTAGGATTAAGTCTAGCGACTTTTTTTGCGATTTTGGCATGCTGAGTATTGCATTCGAAATCAGTATCTCTGCCTTCGCTATGTTCTGAGTGCATAGCAACAACAACAGCGTCGGCATTTTTAATTTCTTTATCGGAGGCAGTTTTTTTATAAGTCAGTTTATTGCCGAATTCTTTTTTCATTGCGTCAAGAAGAGTAACATTGTCATAACCTTTTACCGCGCCTGACCCGCCTCCATAAGCGATATGTTCAGCGGCCTCACCGATCAGCAGGATATTTTTAATTTTATTTTTTTTGAGCGGGAGGAATTTATTTTCATTACGCAAAAGGACAATACCTTCATGAGCGGTTTTGAGTGCTATTTTTTCATGTTCGGGATAATTATTCAGCAGGGCTTTATTTTGGTGATCTTTATCATAGAGCCCCATTTTAAAGCATGCTGTAAGGGTGCTAAGCACCATTCTGTCGAGATTTTTTTCGTTAACGGTTCCTTTTTTGACTTCATCCTGCAGATTTTTCCATCCGGGCATAATCAAATCCAAACCTGAATTAAGTATTTTTTTTTGATTATAAACGGCAGTCCAGTCAGTCATTACCAAACCTTTAAAACCTAATTCGTCACGGAGCAGATCATTTATCACATATTTACTTTGGCCTGCCCATTCACCATTTACGAGGTTATAGCTGGTCATAACAGCTGCAGCGCCTGCATCAACGCCTGCTTTAAAAGCGGGCATATATATTTCGTGCAGTTCTCTTTCTTTAACAATAGAATCACTCCAATGTCTGTAATAATCAGTATTATTGCAGACAAAATGTTTAAGGGTAGCCATGACACCGCAGCTTTGAACACCTTTAACATACTTCTCGATCATACGTGATGCCAGCCATGGGTCTTCACCCATATATTCGAAATTTCTTCCGCATTCAGATATTCTGTAAATGTTCATTCCCGGGCCGAGAAGTACAGCAATATCTCCCGCGCTGCATTCTTCGCCAATAGCTTTAGCGTATTCGAATGAAAGTTCAGGATTCCATGTGGAAGCGAGAGTGAGAGTGCAAGGAAAAGCGACAGTTTTTCTCAAACCAGTGGGAGTATTTTCCTGCAGTCGAACGCCCTGGCTTGCGTCAGTCATGTAAAACGGTCTCATACCCAGTCGTTCGATGTATGGTATATAGAAGTCGCGAAAACCTGCGGCCATTTCCCCTTTTTCATCCAGAGTCATTTCTTTAAGCAAAAGTTTAGCTCTTTTTTCCGGTGGGAGATTTTTATTTGCGTAAGGTTTACCTGCGGGAAATTTTTTAAAGGGGAAATTATTTTCAAATTCGGCATTAAGGAATTTGCCGTTAACTTTAATTTCGTGAATTGAAAAGCCGAATCGTGTGGCTCGTTTTTTACAATCGATTTTTATGTATCGAGCTTTTACCGGAGGGCTGATTTTAATATTTTGATTATGTACATTTTTCATTTTTGAAGATTTATTGAAAACTGTATTCCAATTTTTTTCATCATTAGAAATGAGGACTTGATATTCTTTAGCCATAGCGTTTTCCCAGGCTATATGAATAGAAGAGATTTTCTTTTGTTTTTCGAGGTTGATTATTAACCATTGATCATCATTAAAACCAGATGACCATCTGGTATATGGATTACCGTCAATTGCGAAATAAGGTGAGAAAGTTGGACTTTGCAGACTGGACGCTTTAGCTTTCATATTAGCATATAGAGTAGTGGTTATAAATGTAAGATTCAAAAATAATATAGCAGGCAGAATTTTCATTAAATGTTTCATATTTCCTCTTTGTTCAAAATAATAATACAAACACAATTTTTATTGGCAGAATAATTTAATTCTATTTTTCTTAATTTTAAATCATTTTGCTGTTCATTATTTTGCAGAATGATTGACAGCAGAATAATTTTTTAATACAAATACAATTCTATTTTATTTATTAATAATTTCCTCTTTTGATATGTGAAAAGTATTAATTGAGTGCGGGAGTGAATTTGCTTCGGCATGTTTTCCGTTGAGATTTAACACAAAATCAATATTTTCTTCTGTGCAGTTAAGCACAACAACCGCGATAGAACCATCCGGATTTTGAAAAGCAGTTGTTTCCAGTTCCTCACAAACAGTATTGCAAACAATTCTTTTGGCGCCCGGTCTGATGAATCGCGCGAAATGGCCTATATAGAAGAAAGAGCTTTGATAGTGTAGTTCTCCTGTTTTTGTATTTGCGATAATTGGCGCGCTGCAAAAGTTGCCTACATGGTTTGGTCCACCGGTTTCATCGAGAATAATATTCCAATCCACCCATCCCACGCACCATTTATTAAGGTCATTAATGATGGAATGAGCATAACGTTCACCTGCATTCCACGATCCTGAATGAGTACCTCCTTCGACGCAGCCTTCAGTAAAGAGCAATTTTTTATCCGGGAACTCGTCATGGAGTTTTTGTAGGTTGTCGTAATTGCCGTTACAATACCAGTGAAATCCGGTGCCCCAGACATATTTTGAAGCTTCCGGGTCATCGTAAACGGTTTTTGCGCGTTCATACATGAGGTCTCTATTATGATCCCATACGATAATTTTCACATTAGAGAGTTTGTTTTGATGCATTACCGGTCCTAAATAATCACGAACGAAGTCACGTTCTTCTTCCGCGGAATAAATACAAGAGTCCCAGGATTGAACGGCCGCCGGTTCATTTTGCACGGTAATGCCCCAGATTGGAATATTTTCTTTTTCATATTCTTGTATGTAACGGGCATAATATTTTGCCCATGCATCACGATATTCCGGTTTAAGTTTACCGCCTTCATTCATTTTCCCGTTAGTTTTCATCCATGCGGGAGGGCTCCATGGGGAAGCAAACAATTTGAATCCGGTTTCACTAGTTAACATTGCGGCTTTTATTAATGGAATCAATGCCCGGCGATCACGTTCGATTGAAAAATGTTCCAGATTAACATCTCCATCTATTTCGGTATAGGCATAATTTCCGAGAGAAAAGTCACAACTGTTTATGTGCGTACGGCAGATGGAATACCCGTGTCCGATTTTGACGTTAAAATAAGCGTTAAGGATTTCGTTTTGAATTTGAGCGGGCATTTTGTAAAAAGTAGAAGCAGCAGCTTCAGTAAACGCACCACCGAATCCTTCGATAATTTGAAAAGTTTTTTGGACATCTAATATTATTTCAGGGAGGTTATTTTTGTAGTTATCTGAAAAAGCGATTGATTTCAGCTCGCTGATTTTAAGTTGAGTTTCTTTTGCGGTACAAAAATGCCGAATGTTTTGTTTTTTATTCATAAGAGATTTGTTATTATTATTGCCACGAAGACACTAAGACACTAAATTTTTTATACAATACGATTTATATTTTATGTTTTTCTTCCACAATCTCGCTATCGCTCGCTTGCAGCTACATTTGTTTTTGAGATGTAGTTGCCGGAGAGCAAAGCGAGCCGGTGGATTGTTCGGCAGGTTTTAGCTTTGCTATGTTTTTCTTCCACAATCTCGCTATCGCTCGCTTGCAGCTACATTTGTTTTTG
>JAOZNZ010000256.1 GCA_029933535.1 bacterium
GGAATGCGTTCAAAAGATATTATCAGGTTGATTTTACTTATTGCAGAAATATAGGAGATTTTCTTTCAGCAAATGTCGGAACTAACGATTCAGTTTATTATGAATGGGGTATGGAAGGCCTTCCAATAAAATATTATTTTGATAAGCAGCGTGGAACGAATCCGGTTATGCATGTGTGTAAAGATGTTAACAAAGGCGGATTTAATATAACAGCTGAAGATATTAACCTTTTAAAAGAAGGGCAAAACCGAATGTGGCTTTTGCCTAACTGGCGGCCTCAGCAGAACACATTACCGTCTTCTCTCCGCAACTGGCTGAGGAACAGAAGTATCACACTTGCAATAGAGCATCCGTGGGTACCGTGGTCCGGCCCACAAAAGATAATTATAGCGGATAAGAATTATGAAAAGATGAATTCTCATCAGCGGGAAATGGAAAAGATTAAATGGCTGAAAAAGTTTGTTGAACTTGGAAAATATTATAATGACGCAGGTGCTGAAGTTTTAAAACTTTTATCAAAAAATAAACTTACAAATGAATTTTCTGCTTATTTGAAATATATTGCTAACCGTTATCCTGACGAACCTAAACTGGCAGAAAAAATTGTGAAATTAAATTTGAATGACAGTGATTTAATCTTCGCTTCAGAAAAATTTTCTGGTTCAGGATCCCTGCAGGCGCGACTCGGCAAAATGTATTTTAATAAAGGAGATTATAGTAAAGCTGAGCAGTGTTATATTTCGGCTTTAAGAAATTCCCCTGACAATATTTTCGATGGATTTGTTGTTCGTGATTTGCTGAAAAAAGGCAACAGCGAAAAATTAAAAAAAGCAACATTAAATAATATCAAAAATAAAAAAACTACCGTTAAACTCTCCCCTGTGGAACTTTTTGAATGGGCTAATCGTGCGCAGGAATTATTAAATCAGGAGTGGTTAATTTATCCTACAAAAGATGAGTTAAGATATTTGAAAACCGCCATTTCAAAAAAAATAGATAAAAACTATCTTAAAAAAAGAATGAAACAGTATTCTTTTACGGAATTATGGGAATATACCGACGTTGCAAATGTTTTTTCTCACGCTAAAGAATGGGACTTGGCCGTTGAATGGCTTGCACGGAGCATTAACAGCGAGTTCAAAGACTGGCTGCTTGCAAAACGATTGACCGAACTTTATCAGATTAGAAATAAACCGGAAGAAAAACAAGCTTCTATTGACGCATGCAGGAAATTTCAACAATGGCTGCCGGAAAATGATTTGACAAACCGTTGCGTTGCGGCATATAAACTTGGTATTCTGTATTTATCGGAAAATAAAAATGATGATGCAACTGTTTTGTTTAAAGAAACCGCCGAACTGTCGGAAAAATGCGCTTATCATCCTTTGCATTTCAGAGCATGGATCCAAATTGGACATATCGAGAGGAAAGCCGGCCGGAATGACAATGCGATAAACGCTTATGAGGAAGTATTAAAGTTAGAGCCGGAACATAAATCTACGATAGAAGTTCTATCAAATCTTTATGAAGCAAAAGGAGACAAGGAGAAATCAACTGAGCTCAGAAAAAAAATCACAAAATAATTATAATAAAATGTATTAGTGAGATTAGTATAATAGGTTCTTTCAAATAAGACATGAAAAGAATGAAAAAGGACTATCAGCCAAAATGTGGCAACGCCACAAAGGCATTTAGCCCCACGTTTCAACGTGGGGTACATGGATTTCCCATCATTATCCGCGACAAAAATTCCTCAACCCTGTCGCGGAAATAAATGGTTTAACGCTGTCCCCGCGCTAAAGCACGGGGCTAATCGCTATAACCGCTTTGCGGTAAAAAATAGCAACCGATTTCTGTCTGTTTTATTTGACAGAATGGTATTAAAACACAGGAGAAATATAATGAAAATTGGCGGACGATTTGGTAATACTGTTTTTGAACCCTTGTACGAGCATTTGTGCAAAGGCAAGCATTGTTCATATCTAATATACAAAATTATAGATGCATTTGCAAAAAATAAAAAGTCGAAAATGCAGAAATTATGCGATGAAATTTCTGAAACGGAAAGCCAAGCAGATCAAATTAAATTTTCCATTCGGACAGGTTTAACAAAATCAATTTTTGCCGCTGTAAAACGAAATGATGTCCTGCAAATTGTCAACAATCAGGATAAAATATGCGGCCGTGCGGAAGATGTGTCAAAATTAATGCTTATAAGAGACACAAAACTTCCCGATGGGTGTTATGATACATTAAAATTACTCGCCGAAAAAGTTGATCATACTGTTAACGCATTATTGTTATGCAGCAGTCAACTCGCTATGATTCCGGGAAGCGGGCATGATAAAGAGGCTGATGCCGATGAGATTCTTTCCGAGCTGGATTTAATTCATGACAAAGAAGAGGAAACAGATAATCTTGTATATGAATTTACAAAAGAACTTCTTGCGAGAGAAAATGAATCCGATCCTTTATCAATTATTCTTTTGCTTGAAATGGCTCGACTAATAAGCGGAATGGCAGACGAAGCAGAGAATTCCGCGGAAGGATATGCATCACTTATCCGACATTAAATCCGTTATTCCATCACTCCAACTTTATCAGCAAAAAATTCTGTTTCAAGACTGTTATGTGAGACATGAAGAGTTGTAATTTTTAATTCTTTCTGCAAAGATTTTAACTTACGACAATAAATGATTTTTGCCTTTTCGTCTATCGCACTGACAGGTTCATCAAGTAAAAGCACATCCGGATTACAGGCAAGAGCACGTGCAAGACACACTTTTTGTTTTTCTCCCCCGCTAAGTCCCTGAGGTTTACGTTTGAGCAAATTTGATAAGTCAAGCATTTCGACAACTTTATTAACCTGAGTATTTATTTCATCAGAACCGGCTCCGCGAACTTCCAGTCCGAACTGAATATTTTTTTGCACAGTTCTGTTTGGAAAAAGAAGACCGTCTTGCGGTAAATAACCAATAGCGCGTTTCCATGGAGGAACATTAGTCATATCAATCCCGTCGATTTTTATTGTTCCTTCAACCGGCTGACAAATTCCTGCGATAAGTTTTATCAGAGTAGTTTTTCCCGAACCGTTTTTCCCTGTCAGCACGAAATATTCACCTTTATTAATAGTGATCGAAAAATTTTTCATTGAAAAATCTCCGATTTTGTAAGACAAATTTTTAATTTCTATTCCGGGCATGGTATTAGGTTTCAGGTGTCAGGTTTCAGGTGTCAGTAGGGGCATCCCTATGTGGTTGCCCTATTCAGGTGTCAGGTTTCACCCGGCATTTGCCGGGCAAGGGTTTCAGTGTTCAGGTGTCAGGTGTCTGTGTTCAGTGTTCGCGAAGCGCCCGGAGAGTTTCGGGCAGTATTCGGTATTCAGTGTTCAGTCAAAAGTTAAAGCTTGCCCCGCCATAGGCGGGGGTTTAAAGTTTAAGGTCTAAGGTCAAACGTTCAACGTTTAATTTCTAATTTCTAATTAACCTAATTTCTAAACAAACCTCAATGTCTAATATCCAAATTCCAAAATTGGTTATTTCTTATTTTGGTCATTGTTTAGATCAATTAGATTAATTAGGTTAATTAGGTTAATTAGGTCAATTAGGTTAATTCGTGTAATTCGTGTCAAATTCAATACATTTTTCCACCGAATTTTTTAAAAATAAATAAAGTAATCATTGATATTAATATCATAAAAACACTCACAACTAACGCTCCATCAAGATTTCCTACACTGTATTCTAAATAAATAGTCGTAGGTAAAATTTCTGTTTTGTAACGCATTGTTCCGCAAAGCAGGTGGATCGGACCAAATAATCCAAAAATTCTTGCCCAGCTGATAACTGCGGCAGCCATAATACCCGGCAACGCGTTCGGCAAAGATATTTTCCGAAAAGATTGCCAGGGAGTAGCTCCAAGTGTCATTGCAACATCTTCGTATCGGGAATCAAGTTCGTCAAATGCCGACTTAATTACACGAACCGCAAAAGCACACCCAACGACAAATTGCACAACAACAATACCGCCAACATTAAAAATAAAGAAGCCTGCTGAATTGCTTTTCCAGCCAATTGTATCTGCGAGCATAGTTGACAGTCCTCTATCGAGAAATCGTCCGATATTTGTGCCGGAAAAAAAGAGAAGAATACAGAGACCTATTACCAACGGCGGCATTACAATAGGCAGATCCAGGATTGAATCGAACAAATCATGTCCGTAAAATCTACGTCGTGAAAGTATATAGCCTGTTGGGACAGCGATTACAAGAGCCAAAGCGGTGCTTATTAAAGATGTAACAAAAGATCTCACAGCGGAATCCCATATTGCGGGATTTTTAAAAACTGAACTGACAGCTTCAGGCGTGATTTTAATAAACGCGCTGAGTATTATTCCAACAATTAAAAGAATATATAATGCCAGTGGAATTACCAACATCATATCGAATTTTTTTGTGTAATTTGTTGTCATATAAAAATTCTAATTTCTAATTTATCTAATTAACCTAATTTCTAAACAAATTCCAAGTAACAATGTCAAAATCCCAAAATTGGTTGTTTCTTCTTTTGGACATTATTTAGGTTAATTAGAAATTAGATTAATTAGGTCAATTAATTTTCTCTAAATCCATGATTTACAAAAATGTCTTTGCAATCTGAAATTATAAAATCGTAGAAACTGTTAACATGCTGCGAGTCTTTTGCTTTTGTGGTAACCCCAACAGTAACTTTCACATTTTTTAAATCACTTTCCTGATATGTCGCGGAAGTGACTGCATCAATAGAATCTTTCGGCATTATAATTGTTTTGAGTTTGTCACTGAATTCATGAGCTACCGCATTCCAAACTATTGCAGCATCCAGCGCACCCTCAACGACATAATTACAGCGGGTTTGATGTCCTTTAGATTGCGCAACAACATTGCTCATAATAGCATTTCCAAAAGGTGAATTTTTAAGTGCATTTTTTATTACATGACCGGAAGTGGAATAAGTTGTGTCACCGATTCCAATTCGCAAACCCGGCCTTGCGAGATCGGAGAATTTTTTTATATTTTTTATATTTTCCTTCGGAACAATTATAACCGGATCCAAGTAAGCAAGAGTATCCCATCGGGATATCAATCCGTTTTTTTCTGCCCAGGGCATAAAAGGGTCATGGCACAAAAAAACATCACCTCGACCGGAAAGTTTTATTTGAGCGCATAATTCTCCCGACCCTCCATAATTTATCAAAATTTTATCATTTGAAACTTTCGCGTAACGATTTTTAACTTCTTCCATTGCTGTCCGCATAGAAGCTCCACACAAAACAACGGTTTCGTTTACATTTTTTTGATTATCGCAGCTGAAAAAAATCAGAGAGAGAATTAGTAATGAT
>JAOZNZ010000946.1 GCA_029933535.1 bacterium
GTTGCTGATAAAGTCAACAGAGCGGCAGTGGAAATTACGAAGAAGAAAATTCGAAGTTGAGAAGCTATGAGGGAGAGAAGTTTGTCACGCTTGAAGCGTGGTTGAGATTTTTTCATTTTAGTTTTGTTTTGTCAGTTTGTTTTTATAAGGACCTTAAAGACACAAAGGACAATAATTGTTAATCGAAGTTTATTTAATTTAGCCCTTTTAGTTTTATGTCTTTACAGTCCTTTTGGTTATTTTTTATTATACTAATAATTTATGTTCTTTTCTATAACTAAACGGTAAGAATTAACACAGTATGCTTAACTTATTAATTTAGATTGCGACTTGCCTTATTTCAAAAAATGCAATCAATTTCTTGAAAGAAATTTCCTGTTAATAAATAATAAATTATAAATAATAAATAGAAACCCGGTTCCGGAATTTCTTCTCCATAAAGCTCGAAACCGAAGTCGCTGTCCCGCAGAGTCCATACACCATGGTTGGCCGATGCACCAAACTGTCCGGAAACAGAATCGGTAGTTACGAGCGGTCCCCATGCTTCTTCTTGAACGGGAACCAACATTTGAAGAGAAATCCAGTATTTAGTGTTTGCAGCAGCTTCAAAAGTTGTCGCAAGATCAATATGATATTTTAAAATATTCAAACTGAAACCATCATCTTTTTTTACAAATTGCTCGCAAGAGTATCCAGGTAAAAATTCCGAATAAAGTTCTGTGCCGGGCAATCCTCCGCTTGTAGGATTATTTTGATAAATTTTAACTATAATTCCTGTTTCATATCCAGTACGGCCTGTTCCCCAATAAATAGCTTCCCATCTAATTGAATTAATATCAGTATCAGCAGAAAATTGAAAATCGTCCGCAAAAACGAAATCATGAAGAGTGTTGTCAACTGAATTGTAAGCGTCTATAATATAATTCGGCAAAGTTTGCTCTTTGACAAGTTCACCATCCGGCGACAGCATATTAACAGTCATTTCCCCGGCGGCAGATTTTGAATATCCGTTCGAGCTGCCGATAGTGTCAGCGTAAATCCATGCTGATTCACCGTTTTTGAATCTGAACGCGCAATCCATCTCACCTGAAATAGTAGGAAAAGCAGTGTCACAAACGTAATAATCATAATTGTTATCTGAATATGAATAAACAGCCTCAACCCATTTCCAGTTAAGATTATCAAAAGGATCTGTGTCTTTTAATCCGTAACCAAACTGGGAAGAAACATGTATAGCAGGACCATTTGTTCCCGTGCTGCCCGCAATATAAATTGAGCCGGTAACCGCCGGAGCAGTTTGGTAAGCATCTAAAGAAAAAGAAGTAGGAGAATTTAATTTAGCGTTTTTAACCCTGGTTCTGTTT
>JAOZNZ010000257.1 GCA_029933535.1 bacterium
CACCGGTTTGCAGGTCTTCAATTTCTACAGATGATTTATCAATATATTGAGTAGAATTTATCAGTTTATTCCAAACACCTTCTTTTTTAAAATCCGCTTTCCCGATTTTATAAAGATCTTTTTTATCGTGCGAAATAATTTGACCTTCTATTTTGAATTGAGTTTTGCCATTGAGTTTAAGTTGTAATGACGCTTTTCCTGCTTTCATTAATTTTAAAGGTCGTTTCGGAAAATATACTTTTTTTAGTTCATAAAATTCCTTGATGTCAACCCTATCCAAACCACACTTCTTCACCCAGTCAACAATATTTGTTGATTGACCGGTGTCTTCACGCAATCCTTTTTCCAGTTCGACAAGTGATTCGACTGTTTTGAGGATTTTTTTGCGTTCAGACAGTTTTTTATAAGAATTGATGTTGCGTTTAGCAAGATCGATTCTTGCTTTCGCCTGCCAATCGAATTTACTACTGCTCACTCCATCCACAACATACGCCAGTGAATTTTTCATTCCGTTTTGTTCTGCATTTATACCTGCGGGAATCCATTCGCCAAGAAGCATAATATAATTAGATAAAATATCTTCTTTCTTAAAAGAATGTTTATCAGAGATTCTTTTTAATTCGTTGACAAGCAAAGGCATAAAGTTAGTTACGTTAATATTAGATTCTTTGCCCGAAGATCCGGATTGCAGATAAGAATAAACAATTGCATAAGCCGGTAATTTTGAGATTTGAAAAGAGTTAAACATTAAGACTTCATTATCTTTCAAAAAACTATTTATGAACTCCATTATCAATTCAGGATTTTCAGTAGACTCAATTCTTTTCAGAAGTTTTTTTGCTTCGTTATTAACCTGAAATATTTGCCACTCTCTAAAAGAAGTATCATTTCGTGAGTATCTCCAAATTTCATCAGTATCACCTGAAGTGACATTAGGATATTTTTTTATTATTACTGTGAGAGCTTGTGATGCTAACTTTGGATTTTTCGATAATATCTTCAATAATTCTTTCCGCGCTTTCATCACTTTATCATTTTCTTTTGGACCTTCTTCAACAAAGATTTTCATTTCTTTTTTAAAAATTTCTTCATCTGATTCAACGACAGGTTTTACCGGATGTTGAATTGCCTTTTCAACAACCTGATTTGTTAAACCTAATTTCGCAACCCAATCAACAATATTTGTCGATTGACCGGCATCTTCGCTCAATCCTCGTTGCAGTTCGACAAGTGCTTCGACAGTTTTGAGGATTCTTTTACATTCTGGTAGTTTTGCATAAGAAAAAATGTTGTTTCTCGCAAGATCGATTCTCGCTTTCGCCTGCCAATCGAATCTACTGCTATCAACGTGATCCACAACATACGCCAGTGAATTTTTCATTCCGTTTTGTTCTGCATTTACTCCTACCGGGATCCATTCATCAATAAGGATAATATAATTAGACAAAATATCCTTTTCCTCAAAAGATTTTTTACCAGAGATTCTTTTTAATTCATTGGCAAGCAGTGGTATAAAGTTAGTCACGTTAATATTAGACTCTTTGCCCGATGATTTGTATTGCAGATAAGAATAAACGGTTTTCAATGCCGGAAATTTTGAACTCTGAGTAGAATTAAACATGAATTCATTATTAACTTTTAAAAAACTTTTCAAAAATTCCATTATCAACTCATGTTTTTTAGTTGATTCAATTTTTTTTAGAAGTTTTTTTGTTTCGTTATTAGTCTGAAATATTCGCCAATCAATACGAGTAACATCACTTGGTGAGATCCCATATATTGCATTAATATCACCTGAATCAACATTAGGATATCTCTTAAGACCTTCAACAAATTTTGTTGAAAGTAATTTAGGTTTTTTCGATAATATTTTCAATAATTCATCCCGTGCTTTCATTGCTTTTTCATTTCCTTTTGGTCCTTCTGCAATGTAGATTTTTATTTCTTTTTTAAAAATTTCTTCATCTGATTCAACGACAGGTTTTACCGGATGTTGAATTGCCTTTTCAACAACCTGATTTGTTAAACCTAATTTCACAACCCAATCAGTCCCCCTTTCATAAAGGGGGTTGGGGGATTTTCCTGTTGGTAGACCGGCATCTTCACGCAATCCTCGTTCAAGTTCGACAAGTGTTTCCACTGTATTCCGAATTCTAATATTTTTTGGGAGTTTAGTATAAGAGCCAATATTTTTTCTGGCGAGATTAATTCTTGCTTTAGCCTGCCAGTTAAATTTCTCAGGATTCATATAAAAAACAAGGCAAGACAAAGCTTTATTCATTCCATTTATTTCTGCTTTTACACCTACGGGAATCCATTCATTAAGTAATCGAATATAATTTAATAAAATATAATCTTTTGGGAAAGGACAATCACCGGAAATAATTTTTAAATCATTAACAAATAGTGGTAAGAAATTAGTAACATTAACATCAGGTTCAAATTTTGATTTTGTTCTTAAAAGATCATAATAAATAGCCGGTGATTGTATATTAGTAAGTCTTATAAATTCGCCAATCGCATCTGAATTTTCTTTCAAAAAACTCTTTATAAACTCGATTACCAGTCCCGGATTTTGGGTTGATTTTATTTTTTGCTGAAGTTTATGAGCTTCAAACATCATTTGAAGTGCAATCCAGTTTGGGTAAGCATTATACTTTCGTAAGAAGATCTGCGCACTATTAACATCTCTTAGAGTTACAGCAGGATATCTCACTAAAATATTTGTTAACCATTGTTCTTTTAATTCGGAACTTTTAAGTATTTTCAGCAATTTATCTCTTGCTTTCATTGCTTTTTCATTTACTTTCGGACCTTCTTTGGCAAATATCTTAAGTTCTTCGAAAAAAACATCTTCATTTGATTTCGGTTTGGTTTTTAAAATCCTTTCAAGTTCTTTTTTATCAGGTTGATCTTTTACAATTTTGTAAAGCAATTCTTTATCGCCACGCCGAATGCCCAAATAAGCATGAGGAGCATATCTTTTGTAAACAGCATCACGAAAAACATTCACTTCATTCACGCTCTTTACATCATTTCCGTTAATAGAAATTAAAACATCACCAATCTGCCATCCCGCCTTATATACAGGTGTACCGTGAGTTATACTCGCTACGCGTAATTTATCATCTTTAAATCCAAATAATCTACTATCCCCAAGCTCAATATATCCATCAACAGGCAAATCTAATTCCTCAACTTTTGAAAAAATATCTGTCAGGCCGAATTTCACAATCCAATCGACGGTATTTGTTGATTGGCCCGCATCTGCTTTTACACTACGAACAAACGACATTAGTTTTTCAATTATCAGTTTTTTCCTTTGTTGATCGAGCGGTAATGGATTATCACAATATTTTCTTAAAGTCCATCTTAATTCAATATATTGAGCATTAAACGCCCAAGGAATATTATCTATAAAAGGTGGGTTATTCATAATAAATTTGTTTATAATAAGTGAATAATCATTGTGGATTTCAGAAATATAATTATAAATTAATGGTATGTTTTTATCTAACGCTTCGGCATAGTCGATTGGAGTTGCTTTAGAGAAATTGTTTGTATTAATATATGCGCAATCGCGAATTGATTTTGCGAGAATATTTATAGCATCATTGATTTTTTGAGCTTTTATTTTTTTGTCCAGGTTATAATTATTAATAATCTCACCAAAAAATTTTGCGCTGTCGCATTGCATTTCTATCAACCAATTATCAGGACTTCTATGAGGATTTGTAGTTTGATGTCGAATAAGACTCCAAATAAAACGGTCGTATGTTTTCGCCTCATTATCTAATGAGTTTATACATGCTTCTATTCCTTCGGCAAAATCAATTGCTTTATTTTTTGGTTTGTCTCCTTTGCTGATCCGTTCTAATTGCATAGAAACATAAGGAAAAAGATTTGTAACACTCAAATTATTATTACAGTAACGAATAACATTCAGAACACAAGATATCCCCGGATATTTTTTTGGATCAAAACTATCAAAATCGTTAAATAAAACACTTATATATCTTGAAATAAGCTTGGGATCTTTTTCTTTTTCAATTATTGATTCAAGTTTTTTTAACTCACCTTTAAAATACCATGCCCGCCATGCTAATGCATAGTCCGGCCGACCAAAAATATAATAAATATTTTGCATATCATATTTTTTGTCCGGATAGTCGTTTAAAGCATCTACGAGTCTTTTTCTATAAAAATCAGGATGCTTTTTCATTAATTCTAATAGTTTAGTTTTAGCAACCATCGCTTTTTGATTTTCTTTTGGACCTTCTTCGGCGAAAATTTTAACTTCCTGTTGGAAATCATTTCTGATTTTTCCATCTTTAAGTTGTTTTTGTTTTCTCTCAATTCTTTCTTTTTCGTAATTATCATAAACATATTTACGAATTTCATTTAATGCGGGTTCAAGATTTAAAACATCATTTTCTAATTTTGAAAACCGTTCGTTCCAAACCACTTGATTCCATTTGCCTAATAATACAGTATAATACCAATCTTGTTTAACTAAACATTTCTGATTCCCCATTTTTACTTCTTTGTTTTCTCCTTGTTTCCAAGCTAATTTTTCTTTTGGAAAAACAATATCTTCTAAAGTATTTGCATATTTATAATACATCGAATTAGTTATAGAGATAATATTTAATGGCAATTCTTTGATTTTAGGTTTGAGCGTTATTATCATACTCATTCCGGTAGTCCAATCAAACAATTTCACAAATGTAAATCCACAATAATCTTGATGTTCTAAACGCAAAGTTATTCTTTGGGGAGCCAGACAACTGCTCAACTCATTAAATATGACAAATAAATAAGGTTTTTCTTTTTCGAGATTCGGCTCAATATTTTCTTCACTCACAAAAGAACTTGTTTGTTTATAAAGTTTATTAATTTGAACTCTTGAAATATCTTTTAATTCTTTGTCAGTTGAAGCACCTGCAGAATAATATGATAGATTTATTATAGCTGCGATAGCAAGATATGGATGTTTTTTATCAAGGTATTCGCGCGCGGTTTCATAATATCTGTTTAATGCTTTTTTCACTTCAATTAGTTTTACTTTATCTTTTGGACATTGCAGGTCAAGCAGCAATCTTTCATACTGTTTTTCAACAGTTTTAAAATCTAATTCAATAATATCTGCAAATTCTTTATATGCAAGAATTATTGTTCGTAATAGTGTTGTTTGCGCACGAGTGCATTCGGTAACATTTGTGTTTTTTGTTAATTCACTCAGATAACCATCAAAAACTTCATAATCAGATTTATCGGTTTGCCATTTTAAATTATTCCATTGATAATCTAAAGCTTCACGAATATTCTTGTTTAAATTTGTGTTCAGATTTTCCG